>JBBSIT010000008.1:0-19304 GCA_038231995.1 Acetobacterales bacterium
GCGAAAGCCGGTGTGGCAACGCTGGTTCGGGCTGTAGCCACGATGCGCGGAGCCTTAGACGCGACGGCGGCCGGGCAGGTGCCGGAGCGATGCCACGATGACCCAAGCCGCGAGAGCCCACCACGCTGCAGGGAACAGTCCGGCGTCAGGCGACACGGCCAGCCAGCCCAGGAGCGCCAGCAGCCCCAACGCCCAGATCGCCGCCAGTATCAATCGAGCCACGGTTCCAACCACCGCCAGCACCGTGGCCACGGCCAGCATGAGGCACAGCATCGCGACCACGGCGGAGCCCTCCCTATCGACGCGGCGGCGCCGTCGCGGGCGCCTGGTCCATCCACAACCGGAAGTCGCCCGCCCGCCGCTGCGTCGCCGGGTCCTGCCAGGTGGCCGCCGCAGCGATCGCCGGTCGCGGGTCCGGGTTCGCCCGCATTAGCTCCAGCCAAGCACGCGCCACGCCCGGGTTGAGCGTAAGCCGCGCCTCCAGCGCCGTGACGTCCTCTCGGATGGAGGAGCGCCCCAGCCAGAAACCGCCAGCACCGCCGGCCAGGACCGCAACCGCCAGAGTCGCGCCAGCGAGGAGGGCTGTCCGCTGGTTGATCGCCTTGGCCAGCTTGCCAGCCTCCAGCCGCAGTCCGTCCCGCACGTCGCGCCGGAAGCCCGCCTTCTCCTCGGCCGAAAAAGGCACGCGGGCGTCCTCGGCCGCCTCCTCCATGCGCGACACGAGGCCGGGGAACAGCCCGAGCGTGGCGGACAGGCCGCCCAGCACGAAGCGGTAGGGATCGCGCTGCATCGCGCCTGTTGCGGCGGCGCGCCCAAGCTCCTCCTGCGCCCGGACCACCGCCTGCACGAGATCATCGGGCTTCGGCGGCTCGGCTTTAGGGACGGCGGCTATTCCCATGGCAACCAGCTCCGCACGGCCGCGAACTCCGCGTCCATGCGTTCCAGCCACTCGCGGACGAGGACGCGCTCAAGCCCTCCCACCGCAGGCAGCGCCGCGCCGGTCGCGCTCACGCCATCCCGGGCCTGCACGAACTGGATGCGGCCCCGCTCGATACGCAGCGCCAGGTTCTGCGGTTCCAACGCCGGCATCCACAGTTCGACCGCGCCCCGGGCGAGCGCTGCCTTGTAGACTGGCTGCCGCCGCACAGCATCGAACGCGGCCGGCGTCTCGGCGCGCCCGAGGTTGAGGATCAGCGCCGTCGCCTTTGGACGGAACCCAGCACCTTCAAACGTCACGAGCGAGGCCAAGTCATCGAGCCGAGGCGTCAGCACGTAGGCCGCTATCAAACCGACGCCCGCCTCCTCCAACTGGTCCGCGACGGTGGGCGCGGCCTGCACCAGCCTGGCGAGCGAGGTGTCGCCGCCGCCAAAGTCGAGCACGCCGTTGAGGCGCTGTTTTGTGACGAACTCCAGCATCTTGCGCAGCCACGCTTCCGTCTCGGCCGGGTCCGAGCTGGGCGGCGTCATCACGGCTTCGAAGAACTGCGCCAGCGTGCGGTTCATCGGATCAAGGGCGGCGAGCAGCGTCCGGTCGAGCATCCCGCGCTCGGCCAGCTCGCCGCCGAGCCATCTCGCGATGGTACTCTTTCCCCCACCGCCGGCGCCGATGAGCGCCCAGACCTTCGCCAGCCGGGTCAGGTCGGCCACCGGCCCCGTGCGGGCGGACTGCTGGAACGGCGCCGACGTGGGCGGCAGCCCTTCCACGGGCGCGTCGTCGTGGCCGGCTTCCTGATCCTGCCGCAGCATTTCGGCCAGCGTCATGGCAGGCTTGGGCATCGTCGCAGCTTTTGCGCCGGGCATTATTCCTTGTCCTTTCGGGTGGGGTTCTTCACGCCGCCGGCCACGCGGAAGCCGTACGGGTTCTCGCCGCCCGCGGGGTCTGAGGCAGGCGGGGAGGGAGATGACGGCGACGGCGCGGGCTGGGGTGCGGCGGGCTCGGCCGTGCTCTTACGCCGCGTGCGCCGGGGCGGGATCGCGCCCTCGGCGGCCCGCAGCTTGTCGCGCACCACCTTGGCCCAGGTTTTCTGCGTCGTGACGGCTTTGGGGGGCTGCCCCTTGCCGTCGAGCACGCCGCTCGCCGCCATCTCCTCCGCGACCTTCTCCCAATTCGGGCTGAGCGGCGGGTTCAGATGGGGCGCGAGCGTCTCGTGCTGATCCCACAGCAGATCGTACAGCGGGGAGCGGACGCCGCCCTTCGCGCCGGAATGCTGCCTGGCCGCCGTTATGATCCGCTCCGCGAGCATCTTCGGGTCCTTTGCCATGTTCGCTTGCTCCATGCCTGGCCCGGCATGGTGCGTGGATTCGGTCCGGCCACCAACTCAGGCAGAGGGCGGTGTCTGGCGTTCCGTGGTGCAGAGTAAGAGCGGTTTAGGCACGGGTCAACACCGATGTTAGGATTGACTTAGAGTGTAGCTCGGGCGTAAGAAATCGGGGGGACATCATTGCACCCCTGACGGGGTGACGAGCCAGCAAGGACCATTCATGGCTGAGGCCGATCTGCACCTCAAACTTGACCGCATCCTGGCGCAAGGCGAGCAGGTCCTCGCCCGGCAGGACGACTTCGACGCGGCCGTGGGCGCCCTGCTGGCGGCGCTTCACGCCATGTCCGATGACATGGCCACCCAGCGCGAGGTGCTGGCGAAGCTGGTCGAGCGGGTGGATGCGGCGAGCGGCGACGACGGCGGCGAGATGCGGGAGCTGATCGCGCGCCTTGAGCTGCACCTGGGCCAGATCGCCGGGCAGTGTGAGCGCATGGTGACAGGCATCGACGCCTTGCCGCGCGTGTTGTCCGACGCGGCCATAGATGGCGTGCGGCTGGCGATGGGCGACGGGTTGGACCTGCCCAAGCCGTGATGACCCTCGCGTCCGGGGCGGCGGGCGGCAAGGCCGCAGCCCGCGCGATGGCGGAATACCTGCTGGAGAAGCAGGTGGCGGATGGGACGATGCGCGCCGCCGAATACTACGGGCGGACGCAGGGCGCGGAGGCCGCGATTGCCGCCGGGCAGGGCTGCGCGCCGGCGCCGCGCGCCGACATGGCGCCCGAGGTTGCGGCGGCGCTCGGCCTCGATCCTACGCGGCCCCTGACCACCGAGCATCTCGCCAACCTGCTCGGCGGGTTGCGCGCCGATGGCGCACCGCTGGCGGGAGCGGGGCGCAGCGTGGGGACCTACACGCCGGCGGAGGGCAGCGACGCGAAGGAACGGCACACGCTTGCCTATCTCGATCTCACGTTGTCTGCGCCCAAGAGCTTCAGCGTCGCGTGGGCGCTGGCCGGGACGGAGGCCGAGCGCGCCACGCTGCTGCAGGCGCACCGGACGGCGGTCGCCGAGACGATGGCCTATGTCGAGGATCAGATCGGATGGGCGCGGACCGGCAAGGCCGGCGCGGGTCCACTGGAGCGTGCGCGGCTCGGGTATGTGACGTGCGACCACTTCACGGCGCGGCCGACGACGGAGACGGTGCGGACCGACCCGGCGACAGGCGAGGTGTACACGGATCTGCGCAGCCTGCGCGTGACGGGCGATCCGCAGGTGCACACCCATGTCATCGTGCCGAACGTGATGGTCGCGGAGGGCGGCCGCGTCACGGCGCTGAACAGCCGCCTCGTGCACGGCAACATTCATCACTTCGGAGCCGTCTATCAGGCCGTGCTCGCCCGCGAGCTGCGGGCCGTGAGCGTGGCGGTCGAGTTGGATGAGCGCACGCACTTGGCGCGGCTGCCGGCGATCCCCGAAGCGGTGTGCGGCGAGTTTTCGAACCGGAACCGGGACGCGGAGGCCTTCGCGCGGGCGCGAGCAGCGGAGCGGGGCGTCGATTACGACACGGCGACGCACGAGCAGCGGGCCGGGTTCCTGAAGCTCGGCGCGGCAGCCACCCGGCTGGACAAGGACAACAACACGCCGGACATGCAGTCCTGGCGTGAGCAGGCCCAGCGCATCGGCTTCGGACAGACCAGCGTCATCACCCACGGCCCGCCTTCACCGCCGCACTCGGAGGCCGAGCGCATGGCCGCGGCCGACGCTGCCGGGCTGCCGCATCTGGCGGAGATGCTGAGCAAGCGCGCCGTCATCTCCGGCGGCGACGTGCGCCTGGCCGCTGCCCGGGGCTTCATTGCCGCCGGCATCGAGACGACGGCCGACATGGACGCGATGATGCGGCGGTGGGCCGCTGCTGGCGTCGAGCAGGACGGGCAGCATACGCGGCTTCTCTGCCGCGAGATCGAGGGCGGCCACGTCAGGCTCACGACGGAGCTGCACCGCGATCACGAGGCAGAGGTGATCCGCCTGGCGTCGTCGGCCGCCGCGGACCGCACGCATGCGCTGGCGCCGGGGGGCGTATCCGCCGCCATTGCCGCGATGGGCGTGTCCTACGCGGGCGAGCACGGCGAGGCGCAGCGCAAGGCAGTCGAGGCGTTGGGGTCGGACGGGGCGATCGCCGTGCTGGTCGGCGTGGCGGGCAGTGGCAAGACCTCGCGCGTGCTCGCGCCGCTGGTCGCTGCCTACCGCGAGAAGGGCGTAGAGGTGTGGGGCGTGAGCCTGGCGTGGCGGCAGGCCAACGCGCTGCAGGACTCCGGGATCGACCGGCTGAACGTGCGCGCTATGCAGCCCTTCCTGGACGGGGTGCAGTCGGGCCGGACGCGAGTGGGCCGCAACGCCGTCGTGGTGCTGGACGAGTTGGGCCAGATCGGCACGCGGCAGTTGCTGGAGCTGCTGCGCCTGCGAGAGCAACACGGGTTCAAGATCGTCGCCACGGGCGATGACCGCCAGAACCCGAGCATCGAGGCCGGCGCCGTTATCGCCCTGCTGCGCCGCGCGCTGGGGCCTGAGCGCGTGCCGGAGATTCTGACCACCGTGCGCCAGGACAGCGAGCGCGAGCGCGAGATTGCCGGCTTGTTCCGGGCGGGCCAGGCGGGAGCGGCGCTGGCGGCGAAGCGCAGCGACGGCACGGCGGAACTCGTGCCCGGCGGCTACCGAGACGCCGTGCAGCGTGTCGCGGCCCTCTACGTCGAGCGCCGCGAGGCCAACCGCGAGCACCCCGACTACCGCATCACCATCTCGGCGCCCACGAACGCGGATGCCCGCGAGATCGGCCGCGCCGTGCGCCAGCAGCGCCGCGCTATGGGCGAGATCACCGGGCGCGATCACCAGGTTGCGGCGACGGACGGGCGGGGCGACGCCTTTGTGCTCGACCTCGCGGCGGGAGACACCGTGCGGTTGTTCGTCCGCACGCGCGGGACGGCTGTGTGCGCGGATGGCAGGCGCCGGGGCGTGGCGGTCGGTGACAACGGCAGCGTCCTGCAGGTGCTGGCCGTCCGTCCTTCCGAGGGGCTTTCGGTGCGGACCGATGCCGGGACCGAGGCGTTTGTGCCGTGGGCGAACCTGCGCGATCGCACCACGGGCCGGGTTCTGCTCGCGCATGGCGATTGCCTGACGATCGACGCCGCGCAGGGCATCACCTCCACCGACCACATCAACGCGCTGCCCGCGGGGTCGCGCGGCGTTACTGGGTTCAAGGCTTACGTGGCGGAGAGCCGCCACCGGGGCCGGTCCTATCTGGTCGGCAGCATGGGCGCTGAGATGCGCGAGGCGGCGGAGCGGCGGCCCTTGGGACTGCCTGTCCTCTCGCCCGGGCAGGCGAGCACGGCCGCGTGGGACAACCTCGTGCGCAACCTTGAGCGGCAGCCGGTGAAGGAGTCGGCGCTCGCCTTCCTGGAGCGTGCGGTCGTGGCCGGGCGGGAGACGGCCAAGGCGTTCCAGGGGGGGGCTGCGGGTGCAGGAAGCGCGCGCCGCGGCCGGGCAGGCGCCCACCACCCTGCGTCGCACCTTCGACCTCCAGCGCGCGAAGGAGGCCGTCTCGCGCCTCGCCGAGCGCCTGGAGGGTGCGTTCGCCGCGCTGCGCCCTCTGCTGTCCCGGGCACCGGCGGACACGCCGGAACAGAGGATGGAGGGCCGGCTTGCGGCGACGGCGCACATCTACGGGAAGCTCGTGGATCAGGGCGGGTGGCTCTACAGCGACGCGACCGCGCGCATGGTCGAGCGCGAGCTCGCGGTTCAACGAAGGGATGCGCCGATCGACCCGGTGCACGGCTTCGCCAAGGGGACCACGCCGGCCGAGACGATCGAGGAGCGGGCCGAGGTGCACCTGGTCGCGGCAATAGGCCGCTCCGTCAAGACGCGCGAGCGGGAGGAGCAGGCCGCAAGTGTCGCTGCTGAGAGGCGAGACGCTCCGAAACAGAATGCCCCCAAGCCGCGCCAGGGGCAGGGCGTGGGGGCGTAGGGTTCACGCGGCGCCGGATCGTCATACGACCGCCCGCATAACTACAGCATTGCGGTTGCAATGAGTGCCGCAATGCTGTATCTAACATTCATGCACGCGGTGCTCGAAACCTCGATCTTCTCCCGGCAAGCGGATGGCCTGCTGTCGAGGGACGAGCGGGCGGAGATGATCGCGACGCTGGCAGCCGATCCCTCGGCAGGAGACGTGATCCCCGGCCTCGGCGGCGTGCGGAAGCTGCGCTGGGCACCGAAGGGTCGCGGCAAGAGCGGCGCCTTCCGCGTGATCTACTATGTCCTGACGGATGACATGCCCGTGCTGGCGCTGCTGTTCTACGGCAAGAACCAGCAATCCGACCTCAGCTCTGCCCAGCGTGCGGCGGTGCTGAGCCTCATCCAAGCCATGAAGGGAAACCGACCGTGACGAACGAACAAGACACCGACTTCGGGCGCGAGCTGATCGCCTCGCTGGAGGAGGCCGTTACCATCGTCCGAGGCGAGAAGGAGCCAGCGCGCATCCACCTTGCGCCCGGCGCCCCGGACGTGCGCGCGATCCGTACGGCAACGGGCCTGTCCCGCGACGCCTTCGCGGCCCGCTTCGGCCTCAAGCTCGCCGCGGTGCGGGATTGGGAGCAGGGCTTGCGCACCCCGGACCCGGCCGCCCGCACGCTGCTGCGCGTGATCGAGAAGGAGCCTGGCGCTGTGGTGCGGGCGCTGGAGGACGCCTGAACAGGCGCGCCTCCGCTGTCGAGGGGTGGGCGTTGCACCCACCCCCGGCCGCATCAGGCCGTCATACCCTGCCGCTTCTTCGCCTTGTCGTCGGCATCGTCGGCGCTGGCCTTCGCACCCACCTTCGAGCCCTGCGCACTCTCCGTCTGGCGAGCAGTCCGGCCGGCGGCCTCAACCTTGTTCCAGGCGTCGGCTTCCTTGGCGCGCGCCTTCGCACGGGCGACCTTCACTTCTTTCGGCTCGGCGACAGCCATCGTCATCTCCTTGGGGTTGCAGTCTCAGCCAGGCGCGGCGTCATGCCGCTGCCTCCTCCTTGTCCTCCCACACCGCGTCGTAGGAGGTTTCCCGTAGCTGCGCGGCAATCGCCGGCCGCCGGAAGCCAATGGCTGCGCCGTGCCGGATCGGGCGCTCGCCGCGGGCCAGCGTGATCCGCTCGTCGCCGCGCATCTCCTGCAGCAGCTCGTGCGGCTTCGCGACCTCGCGCGCGATCTCGTGCTCGTTCAGGTTGGAGCCCGCCGAGCTGGTGGGCATGTCCAGCACGCGCCCGCTCCGCCCTTTGTTCTCGCCCTTGCTGGTAGCGACGGCGCCGAACGTGCCAAGCGTCGCGGACAGGTCCTTCGCGGTGTTCAGGTTCTGGATGCCGGCATAGGTGCGCCAGCTCACGCCGTCGAACCATGCATCCTTGCCGGGCCGTCCCCACACCTTCTCGATCTGCCCTTCGGATTGGTAGAACAACTGGAGCGTCACCTTGTATTTCCGCCCCTGGTCGCGCGCCGTCTCCAGCGCATTCATCGGGCCGAGCAGCACGGCTTCGTCCAAGAAGAAAGCGACCCGGCCGTTGACGCGGCCGTTGGCGGCGAACACCGCATCGAGCATGGAGCCGATCAGCACTCGCGCTACGGCCGGCGTCTCGCGCAGCGCTTCCATCGGCACCTGCACGAACACCGTCAGGCTGCCGCGCACCAGGTCGGACATGCTGAAGGCGTCGCCGCTCACCAGGTCGCCATAGACGCCGCTAGCGAGCCATTCTGTGTCGTCGGTGGCGTTGCCGAAGGCGCCAGAGAAGGTCACATCGGTCAGCCCCATCATGGAACCAGCGAGACTGCGGGCGAGCGGGGAGGGGCTGGTTTCGTGGATGCCGCGCAGCCGGTCGCGCATCCGCTCCTCGGACACCGACAGGCCGGCGCGAAGCGTGCGCAGGTTCTTCACTTCGGGCGCGAACTCGTCGCCCCAGAGGATGTGCGCCAACAACGCCGTGACGATGGTCCGGCCCCACTGCTTGAACCGGGCGTTGGTCCCGTCTCCGCCTCCACTGCCCTCCGGCATGGGGCCGATGATGCGCCCGACCACGGCGCGTAGGCGCGTCTCCGCCATGTCGTCCTCAATGTCAATCGCCTCCAGCACGTTGGGGCCGACGTCGCCGATGCCGAGGCGCACCACCGTCTGTCCCTTCGCGGCCAGGGCCTCGCCGATCTGCGCGGCGAGCTCGGTGCTGGGGTCGAGCACCACGCGCGACTTGCGCCAGGTCAGCAGCGACGTGACCAGCGTGGTGGACTTGTAGGCGCCGCCGCCGGCGATGACGATCGAGTGCGTTGTGCCCGACTTGCACGGGTCAATCAGCAACGGGACCTTGCCGCCGTTGCCCCAGGTGCCTGAGTCGCCCGGCACGAACCGCACCCGGGCGACGGGGCCGAGGTCCACCCTCTCCGCCTCGCCCACCACCACGCCGCCCAGGTCCGGGTCCGGCGTCGCGGGGAACAGTTTCGCGGCTTCCGCCATGTCCATGAAAGTGGCGGTCCCGTGATTGTTCGTGGAGCCGCGACGGATGCGGTCGATCCCGAGCCCCTTGCGAGCCATGCCGGCGATGCCGCCCCAACGCCGCCACTGCCATCGCGCGAGCGCCAGGATCGGCGCGAAGGCGAGCAGGGCCGACGCCAGGACCGCCACGCCCTCGGTGAAGGAGCGGCCGGCATAAGGCGCGTAGCGCCACCAGGCCCATGGATACTCCCACCAAGCGAGGCCGGGATGCCCCCACAGCCCGACGCCGTAGAGGAACATCAGCGAGGCCATCACGAGCCAGGCCAGGGCCGCGAGGATCACGGCGCCGACCAGGACGGCAGCACCGCGGCCAGCCCGCGCCACGGCGCGCACGCTCACGTCTGGTCCTCGTCGGCGGCCGGGCGGAACCACACCTCGGACATTTCGAAGCGCCCGCCGGGGCGGTGCATGTGCACCACCACGTCGATCAGGCCGCGCAGGCTCGCTTCGATCGTGGCGATATCCGCGTTGCCGGCCGCCGCGTGCTGCCGGACCATCAGCGCAACCGCTGGGATTGCTCCGGCGGCAGACGGGGCGTGGCACGTGGTGATGCCCGGATGCCCGGACTTCAGCGCCCGCATGAAGCTGAATGCCTCGCCGCCGCGAAGCTCCTGCAGGATCAGCCATTCCATCGACAGGCGCAGCGACGCTTCCACAAGATCGTTCGGCGTGACCGACGCCTCGCTCTGCCCGCCCTTGGAATAGAACAGGTCCACCCGGTTCGGGTGCGGCAGGGCGCTCATCTCGTCCGCGTCCTGCACCGTCACCAGGCGCGAGGTCAGGGGGATTTCACCGGCGAGGGCCATCGCGGTGTGCGTCTTGCCCGTGCCCACCGTCCCGCACAGGAGAATGGTTCGCTTCGCCCCGATCGCGGCGCGGAGGAAGTCGAGCCAGCCGGCACGGTTGGACTGCGCCGACCGATAAAGGCGCAGCAGCTCCTGGTCGACGTGCGACAAGCCGGAGGACTGTGGCCGCACGTCTGCGAAAATGCCGCCCGCGTCCAGCTCGTCCAGCCTCGGCGCCACCTTCTTCGGCCGACGCAGCGCGAGCGCCACCGTGCCATCGTTGACGCAGGGCGGCAGCACGGCTTGCATCCGCACGCCGCCTGAGAGATCACAGGCCAGCAGGGGCAAGCTCCGCCCCACGTTCTGGCGCTTGAGCGACCCGGCGAGGATGGCGATGCCCTCCAGGTCCACGAAGTCGAGCGCGACCGGGTGCCATGTCATCTCGCCCCGGCTGCGCACGAACGCCTCGCCCGGTCGGTTGATGAGCACGTCCTCCACGTCCGGGTCCGCCCATAGAGGATCGAGCGGCGCGAGGGCGAGCTGCAGGAGCGGCAGCGCCTCTTGGTAGCGGCTCATCGGCCTGCCTCTCGCGTGCGCAGGCGGAAGCACGGCCGCATGTCCAGATCCTGCATCGCCATCACGAGGATCGGCCGAGCCTGGTTGCGGCGCAGCGTCGGCGGGATGTTCGTGTCATCCGAGAAGCCCTGACCGGCCTGCCCGCCGATGCCGCCGAACTGATTGAAGCTGACGCTGTTCCCGTTTCGGCTGGCCAGCGCGTTGGACGCCGCGGTGGCGGCCGCCTGCGATGCGGCATCGAGGAAGGCCACGGCGGCAAGGCCGCGGAACCGCTCCCAGAAGTGGTTGTCCACCTCGCCATCGAGCCCGGCCTCGCCAAGCTGATCGGCCACGGGCGCGCGTAGCCGGACCAGGCACCCCTGCGGCGTCTCGATGCGCGTCATGACGGCGAACGCCCGGCGCCGGCCGCGCTGGAGGCTCTCGCGCACCTGCCCGAAGAACCAGGTCCCCGGATCGAGAAGCGGCACCGCGCCGCTGGTCGCATAGACCGGCGCTGACACCTTGCACCGGAAGGGGCCGGGCTGATCCGTGTTGATCGGCTGCTCCGGCGTGCAGGCCATGGGTGTGCCCATCGTGATGAACAGGTTCCGGTCCGGCAGCATGGTGGCGACCGACGTTTCCATGTCATCGCCGGCCTGGAGCCTGTCCGAGAGCGCATCACGCGGCCCGGCGGCCACGAGCGAGGCGCCCGGCACGCTGTCAGGCGCCCCGGGGGCTGTTCCAGCGGCAGGCGGCGCGGCCGAGGCCTGCGCCAGCTCGAAGGTCGCGATGGCGGTCCTGGACGGCCCAGCCGAACGCCCAGGCGAGAAGGGCGAGAAGCCGCTGCCGGCGTTGGCCGGCGGCCGGATCGGCGCGACCACCTGTTGCACCCCAGGCGGAGGGGGAGGAGGCGCATCACGCGGGATCGGCGCCCACCGATCGCCGACCTCGCCCACTCGCTCCGCGTTGATCGGGCGCGCGCCGTTCTCGGCCGCGTCACGCGGCTGCAGGCCTTGCGACATGAGCCAGAACACGCCGGCAGCCGAGCCAAGCCCGAGGAGGGCGATGCCGACCTACTTCGCGCCTGACAGCGGCGTGCGCCCGGCGACGGGCGAGAGGGTGGACGCCCCCTCGGCGGGGGCGGGCTTAGCGGCGCGCAACATTGGCAGCCTCCCTACGGGGGGGGCACACGCGGCCGGGGGACGCGCAGCACGTCCGGGCTCACGGTGCCGGAGCCGGGGTTCGCCCCAGTCGGGTCATAGGCGCGGTTGACGATGCACAACATGTTGTCCCCGTCGCGCAGGCGCAGCATCGGGAACACGCCATGCAGCACGAGGATGTTGCCGTTCGTGGTCGGATCGGGGTTCGTGCTCTGCCCGACGACGGCTTCCGTGCGGTCCGGCATCACCTGGTAGGGCATCGGCGGCCGGCGGTTGCCGGGGTAGCGCAGGAAGGTGCGTTGCCCATCGTCCCACATGGCTGGTCCTGTGGCGCTCCGGGCCGGCGCGAGCGCCGTGCGGTCCTCTGCCGTCCCCTGCGCGTCATAGGCCTCGTTGGCGGCAAGCGTGCCGATCGCGGCGGCCTGCACAAGCCGTGCGGCCGCGGCGCGCTCCTCGCGCTCGACGCGCTGAGTGGCCCAGCGCTCGGCCGCGAGCTTCTGCGCCGCCTTCCGCTCCGCCTCCGCCACGATCCTGGCCCCCACGGGATCGGAGAAGCGCACGGCGAAGAAGGTGTCCGGCACGTCCTCCGTCAGCTCGCCGGGTCGCGTGCGCAGCTCGAACGTGTGCCGCCGCATCTCGCGGGCGTTGTTGGTCGGGTTCGTCCACCACGCCAGCACGGTGAAGGGCTGCGGCTCCAGGTGGCGCAGGGGCTTGAGCATCACGAAGTTGCCTGTCCCGCCGTCCGTGCGCGGGACGCTGGTCATCAGGTTGGGATCGGCGGTGGACGTGCCATCGGGGCCGCCTGCCGCAACCCGGTCCGTCGCCTCTCCGCCCTGGAGGAGTTGATTGTCCGACGCGCCGACGAAGGCCACGCGCTCGCTTGCCGGCAGCTCGATGGCGAGCGTGGAACCCGGCGCCGCGTAGATGCGGACGATCTGTCCCGGGGCGTAGGCCACGCACCGCTCGCGCACGTCGGGACCGCAGGGAGCGGGAACCTCGGCGGCCTGGCCCGGTGCCGTGAGGGCGAGCGCAGCCACGGAGGCGAGGGCGATGGCACGGCTCATTGCGTCACTCCGTCGCGCTGGGGGCCGGTGTAATCGACCACTTGGATTTGCGGGGCGTTGAAGGTCCACCGCTGCCAGACGCGATCCTGCGGGATCGGCACGTTGCGGCGGATGCGGACGGTGGCGGCGTAGGTTCCGCGCTCGATCGGCTGGCCACCGGGCGGCGTCTCGACGCGCTTGAACCAGATGCGATAGGCGTCGGGATCGCCCGTGCAGCCCTCCATCGGGCAGACCGGACCCCAGTTGATGTATTGCGCCTCGACCGTGGTTCCGTCGCGATAGCGCCGGGCCGGGCTGTCCGGGTTCTCCTTGCGATACCAGGCCTGGAATTGGTCGCGCAGCGGCGGGGAGGAGAGGGCGGATACGACTTGCCACGCCCACCCGGCATTGCCCTCGTTCCAGCTCTCGCGCTGCTGCACGTAGGACCACACCACGTTGACGGTGCTATCCCGGCGCACTTGCGCGGGCAGGCTGTCCCACTCGGCATAGTTGGTCACGGTGCCGTCCGGGCGCTGATAGACGATGATCGGCACGGGCGCGGTCTGCGGCGGCCGAACCCAGATGAAGGCGCCCAGGCCGAAGATCGCGACCCATTGCAGGCCGATGGTCACGGTCTTGCCGGTGTTGCGCCAGGCCTCCCCGCGCCGCCGCCGCGCCTCCTCGCGCCGACGATCCGCCACCGCACGGTCAAGCTCGCCGGCCGGGATCAGGATATCGGCGGCCTGCATCGTCTCGTCCGCCGTGGCGATGCGGGCGCTCATCGCAGCACCACGGGCGGCTGCGCCGCTTGCGGCGGAAGCGCGGGCAGGGTGCCGTTGAGGGAGAACATCTCGCCGCGGCACCCCGCCGGCGGAGTGGACCCGGCGCATGCCGAGAGGGCCAGCGCCAGCACGAGGGCGGCGGAGCGGATCATGGGTTGGGTCCTATGCTAAGTGGCACGAGCGGCACGCCTGGCACCGCCGACGGCGCGAGCGAGCACGCCGCCCGCGATGACGGACCCGGCGCTGACGCCCGAGCCGATGGCGATGAAGGAGGGAAGGACGATCATCAGCGCGGCGGCGATCCAGTAGACCGCAGCGATGCTGGCGAGCTGGCCTATCATGGCGTCCACGTCGCCGGCTGGAGAGGCGCCCAAGACGCGCATCCTGTCCCTGATGATGACCAGGACCAGGCGCAGCAGGATTGAGGACGTGAGCTGCAGGACGATCAGCCCCACCAGCTTGCCGATCCACTGCTCCACGAAGCCGCGCGTGGCCTTGAACAGGAACAGCAGGATGATGAACACGCCCATGCAGATCACGACGGCCATGAACACGCGGGCGATGATCCAGACGAGGAAGATGACGCCCAGCGCCACCAGCATGGCGCCGGCCAGCGCCCATGCCACACCGCGCTCCATCATCATGGTGATGCCGGTGGCCTGCCCCAGCACGATGGACGTTGCATTGAGCGCGGCAGACCAGAGCTGATCGAACTGCTGCGCAGATGAGATGGTGACACGAGGCCCGCCCATCGCCGCCGCGATGGTGTTCGGCAGATCGGTGAAGAAGAAGTTGCGGACATAGAAGTTGTAGGCGGCGAGCTGGAGGACCTGCGTCACGACCACGGCCCGCACGGCGGCGAGCGCTGCGGTCCCCACGTCCGTCTTTCCGTAGATGGTCAGGAAGGCGAAGCCGATGATGTAGAGCGAGAGCGCAAGCGCAATCTGCCCCCGTATGCTCGCCAACCCGCCGGAGATCACGGCGTCCATGCTGGTCACCAGCATGGCGTCCATCGTGGTGGCGAAGTCGGTGAAGATGGTGGGAAGGGCCATGGCTCACGTGCGCCGCAGGTAGTCGGCCATCTCGCGATCGAATTGCGACGGCTCCCTGGAAAGAGGCTGTCCCAGGCGGCCGCGTGTCTGCGCCGCGCGAGCGTTGGCGCATTCATCCGTGCGCGACAGCCGCGCATCGTTCGCGCACCGGCGCAGCGCCTCCAATCGCGCCCGGGGGTTCTGTTGGAACCAGGGCACGTCATAGGGCTCCGCCGCGGCGGGCCAGGCCAGCAGCACGAGGCCCAGGACGAGGGAGCGCTTCACCGCATGCTCCCGGTGATGGGCGCCGTCATGGAGCGCAGCTCGTCGGCGCTCTGCCGCTGGCGCTGCTCCAGCCGCTGCTCCGTCACGCGATTGTCCGCCAGGACCATCGCCTGGATGTTCTGGAACCGGGCCTGATGGATCGCGAGGTTCTGCTGCTCGATCGCGATCATGCCGTTCACGGCGGCGACCTCAGTTCCGTCCTGCGCGGCTTCCAGGCGAGCCCGGAGGACGGCGAGGTTGGCGAGGCGCTGATCGGCCTCCTGCATGCTCTGCATGGCCAGGGCCTGCGCGTTGGCCGTGACCATGGCGCGGCGGTTCTGCTCGGTCTGCCAGGCGTCGGCCGGCCCAGGCGTCGCGTAGAGCTGGTTCCCGCCGAGGAACCGATCCGCCGAGCCCAGCATGGACGGCAGGCCGCCGTAGATGCCGCCCTGCGCCGCTGAGAGCCCCTCGGTAATGGCGCTGCCCGGCGGCAGATAGGACCGGCTCACCCCACCCAGCGCGCCCACCACGCCGCCCAGATCGGTGGCATGGGCGATGGCATTATACGTGCTCTGGAGCTGCTGATACTGCGCCTGCATCTGCTGGAGCTGCCTGCCCACCTCGACAATGCGCCTTCCCTCGCGCAGGGCCTCGGTGAACTCGGTCGTGCAGTTGGCGCAGACGAACTGCGCCGCGGCGGGTGTGGGGACTGCGAAGGCGAGCGCCAGCACCGATGCACTGGCGAGCAGGTTTCGCTTCATCACGTTCTCCATGTTCAGGCATCCGCCTCGTGGTAGCGGGCGCGATAGACAGGCCACACGAGCGCCGGGTCCGACGTGCCCAGCTCCTCCCCGATGGACTGCCAGAGAGCCGACTTGTTCGGGTCGTTGGACAGGACAGCGATGTGCTCGGGCAGCGCCTCCAGCGGCGCGCGTGCGACGAAGCTCCCCTCCGGCCGCTTCACGAGGAAGGTGCCCTCGCCCAGCCCGCGCATCTTGCCCATGATCTGCTCCATCTCCCCTTCGGAGCAGTGCAGGAGGGTCCGATAGGCTTCCTCGCTGGCTTCCGGATTGGGGAACAGGATCTTCGTCGGGGTGTTCGTGAGGAGCGTCCGGCCGGCCTCGGTGCGCGCCAGGTCCTCCGGCTTGTGGGCGGCGAGCCACAACAGACCGTTGCCCTTCCGCAGCTCGCGGGAGAAGGCATCAAAGCCCTCGGCGAAGCCGCTGTCATCGTGCGGCAGGTAGGACGCGGCCTCGTCCACCAGGACGGCGCCGCGCACGCCGCGACCGACCTTCTCCCGGATGCGGAAGAACTGGTAGGCGGCGGCCGGGATGCGGATCGTGGCCATGTCGTCGGCCAGCAGCTCGGTGTTGTCGATCCCGACGATGCCGGCGTCGAGCCGGATCAGGTCCTCGTCCCCATCGAAGGCCCAGCCCAGGGCGTTGCCGCGGCACCACCGCTCCAGCCGCGCGCCCGTGCTCTCGGCGCCGTGGTCGAGGAACTGCCGCAGGCCGCCCAGGGAGCGCGCCTCCGGCGGCCGACGCATGATGAAGGCGAGGGCGGTGTGCAGCCGCTCGATCTGGTGCGGCGGCGGCGATCCCTCGCCGTCCTGCAGGATCAGGCCGAGCACGAACTCCGCCAGCCAGCTCCGCGCCTCCTCGGTATCGCCCAGCGCCTTGAGCGGAGCCATGCCGCTGCTGACACCCCGGCGAACCCGGGCGTAGTAGCCGCCGCACGCGCGCACCGTCAGTTCATTGGACGCATCCTTGTCCAGGATGACGCAGACGCCGCCCTTCGGCGCGAGGGCCTGCTCCAGCGCCACCGCCACCAGCCCCAGGAAGGTGGACTTGCCGTAGCCGGTGGGGCCGAGCATCAGCGTATGCCCGACGCGCCGAATGTGCGGATCGAAGTCGTGCGCGGTGTGCCCCTCCGTCACCAGGCGCAGCAGCGGGGCTTGCCAGTGCGGCCGGATCGAGCCCTTCGGGAAGCCGGCGCAGGAGGAGAAGGACAGGAAGTTGAAGCCGTGCACGCCGCCGTGCCGGGCGAGCGTGGCGCCGGGTGCGCCCGGCACCTGCGCCCAATAGGCAGGGAAGCACCCCAGCGCCTCCGGGATGGCGGAGACGTTGCTCCGCTCCGTCAGGGCGCCGCTCACCTCGCCGATCGCTTCCGACAGTTCCTCTTGCGTGTCGGCGTGGACCGCCAGCGACCAGTGATGATCGCCCATGATGGAGCGCCCGCTCTCCACCGCGTCCATCGCATCGTCCAGCCCTTCCGAGATGGAGTGCGCCCGGTCGCGGGCGTTGAGCATCTGGCGTTGCGTGCGGGCCATCTTGCCCGTCGCCGTCGCGGCCGACTGGAAGGCGAAGCGGTTCGTCATGACGATGCGCCGGCGGACGCTCAGCAGCCCGTCCAGCACCCATGGCCGCGCGACCTCGGGATAGTCCCGCAGCCCCATGATGACGGCGAAGCGGCTACGGCCCGGCGCTCGAATGTCGATCCCGGCGAGGCCGCACACCACGCGGTCAGTATAGATTGCGCTCGACAGGGCGCCGCGTGTCTCTGGCACCGGGCTCCAGCGCCCGTAGAGGATCAGCCGCACCGCCTCCCCGATCTCGGAGAAGGGAGCGCCGCCGGCCCAGCGTCGGCCGAGACGGCGGGGCGAGTAGGCGCGCAGCGAGCGCCGCACCACGGCGGCCCGGTCCTGCACCTGGCGCAGCAGCGCCGCGTCCACGTTGGCCGCCCCGCCGAACATCCGGCCGAGCTTGGCCAACGCGCCGGAGATGGGGCGGGGATGCGCCAGGATGGTGACGAACCACTCCCGCGTGAGGAGGTCCGCATCCAGGGCCGCGTGATAGGCATGGATCAACTCGCGCCCGTAGGAGGAGCGGAACGCGCCCGGAGCGAACGGCTCGACGCGATCGTGGCAGACGTGGGGTTCGAGGATCGTGACGTTGGTATCGTAGAGCGCGCGGAGGGCAGAGGTGGCGCTCGCGCCGGGCCGCATAGCGCGCGTCCTCGTCCATCAGCGTGAGCGGCCGGCCGTCGAGGCGCACCACCGCCATCAGGGTGCCGTCCTCCAGTTCCACCACGTTGTCCGCAACATGGCCGAGGATCGGCAGGTATTCGTCCGCCAGCTTGTCCGTGAGGGTGAAACGCCCGTTATCGAACACGCGAAGCCCTCCGCCGAGGGGCAGGACGGTTACCGGGCAGGGGAGAGAGCGACGGAGCTCCCAGGCGCAACGGATCGCGGAGCAGGGCGCAGCAGCGCAGCCAGGCGAGCCCCACGTTGGCGCCGTAGGGATCACGGGCGATGGCGAGGGTTGCCACGAGCCAGACGGGTCCGACCACCGCCACGGCCCAGCCCAGGCCGCGCCAGCCGGTGACGTTGGTCTGGATCAGGTAGGCCAGCGCCCCCATGACGACGGCAAGCGGGAACGGCAGGCCGAGGAAGCGGGCCGGGCGGGTGCTGCCCACCGGGACCGCATCCTCGCGCGCCCGGCGCACCTCCGCCGGATCGGGTGGGGAGGGCGCCCGCACCGTCAGACGCCGAAGAAGCCGGCGATTGTGGTGTAGTTGGCAGCGATCAGGCCGCCGACGGCCACCATGGCGACGAACGCGAAGTTAAAGCGGAACATCAGCAGAGCGATGGCAACGCCGATCACGCCCGCGCTGATCGCGACCCGGACGATGTTGGCGATCACCCACTGGATGAGCTGGCTGAGCTGCCCGGCACCGCCGCCGGAACCGCCGATCTGGGCGAAGGCAGGGTCAGCCATGACGACGAGGGCGAGGGCCGCCATCGCCACCAGGGCGAGAGTGTTGTTGCTGCGCATCAGCGAGGCTCCGGGGGCTGATTGAGGGCGACGACGGCAGGGGCCCCCGCCCCGTCCGGCGAAGGGGGAGGGGCGGCGCTCGCAGCCCGGCGGACGCAGCTCTCGTGAGCGTGCAGCGCCCACCCGTCCCAGGACGGCGGCGCAGGTCCGCACGACGCGAGAGCCGCGGCCGACAGGGCGGGCGCTGGAGGAGCCGCTGCAGGGGCGGACACGGCGTCAGGCTGCGATGCCCGCTGCGCCCGCACGCGCGCCAGGACTTGCTCGACGCCCGCCGCGTAAGTGGCCCCGCGTTCGGTGCTGCCGGTGTTGTAGCGTCGGTGGGCGAGGGTCCACACAGCGTGCACGTCGTCGGCGTAGTGATCCGCGATGGCCGCCATGTTCCGGCATGCGTCGAATGCCGTCTCGACGGTCAGCCCGTGGCGCGGGAGGTTCTGGTCGCTGATCTGGCCCAGGCCGAGGTCAATGCGACGCCCCTGAGCGATCAGGGCGTTGGCCCGCGCTGCCGCTTCCTGCGGGGTCGCGGAGCGGATGGAGGCGGCGGGCAGGCCGCGGGCACGGTCGGGATTGACGCCGATGATCAGGGGGTCGGCGCCCCCTCGCCCATCGCCGCTCTCGTGAAGGGCGATTGCGGTAAGTCGGAAAGCGAACTCGCTTCCAGGTTGGGCTGCGCCGCAGCTGACCGCCAGCGCCGTCAACGCGGCTATGCCGAGGACCGCGCCGCTCATTTCACGAATCCCCATCCTGGGATTCCGCGTCGGGCGCGTGCCCATGCAGTGTGTCGGAGAATGCCGAAAAACTCTGCCGCAAGGGCGCTGCTAGCGAATACGCCGCTCGGGGTTAGGATCGCCCGCACTCCAGGGAGCGTTGAACGGTCGGCCGTCTCAAGTTGCTTTGTAACTGCCCAGGTTGTCGCGGAAAGCTCAAGTGATCCGCAGTTCGGCGACCAGGTTGTCGGGTTGGCCTGTCAGGGCGGCCAGCAAATCCCAGCCCTGCTTTCTTGCGGTTGAGATCAGCGTGCGGAGGACGGCGAAC
>JBBSIT010000009.1:0-19018 GCA_038231995.1 Acetobacterales bacterium
CCCGCATTTCCGCACGCACCGGCCCTGGCACATCGCGGTGGAATACGCGGGCTGGTTGCGGCAACTGGCGCAGCGGCCGGCGGCCCGGCGGCGCTCGGCCGACACGCTGGCCCGGCTGGCAGCGGGCGATGCGCCCTACTTTGTGTTCCCGCTGCAGCTCGGCTGCGACTACCAGGTGCGGCTGCACTCGCCGTTCGGCACTATGGGCGACGCAATCGTAGGCGTACTGCGCTCTTTCGCGGCGCATGCGCCGGCGGAGGCGCGGCTGGTGGTCAAGGAGCACCCGCTCGACAACGGGCTGACCGATTGGCGCCGGGTCACGCGGGTGGCGGCCGATGCGGTTGGGCTGGACGCGGACCGGCTGCTCTACCTCGAAGTCGGCGACATCGCGCCGTTGGTGGCCGCAGCGCGGGGCGTGGTCACGATCAACAGCACCACGGGCACGCTGGCGCTCGCCTCCGGCGTGCCAGTCGTAACGCTGGGCACGGCGGTGTACGACATCCCCCGGGTGACGTTCCAAGGCGAACTCGAGCGGTTCTGGTCAGCACCCGTCCCGCCCGACCCGGCGGTGTGGGACGCGTTCCGCCGCACCCTCGTCGCGCGCTGCCTCATGCGCGGCGGGCTGTTCAGCGAGGAAGGGCTGGTCATGCTGGTCGCCGCCTCGGCCGAACGGCTGCAGGGAGCGAGCACCGCCCTGCCCCGCATGGCGCCTGCCGGCGCTGCCGAGGACGCGGACGAATTGCGGACGGCCGGCGCGCGGGGATAGAGGTTGCCGCGCAGCATCGCCATCACGGGCGCGAGCAGCGGCCTGGGCGCCGGGCTCGCGCTGTCCTACGCGGCGCCGGGCGTGGCGCTCGGATTGACGGGGCGCGACGCCAGCCGGCTGGAGGGCGTGGCGGAGGCGTGCCGGGCGCGGGGCGCCACCGTGCGGACGCAAATTCTGGACGTGGCGGAGCCGGAGCCGCTGGGCGCCTGGCTGCTCGCGCTCGACGATGCGGCGCCGCTCGACCTCGTGGTGGCCAATGCCGGGACCTCTGCCGGGCCGGTCGATGGGCGACCCGAGGGTGTTGCGCTCGCGGCCAGGCAGATACGCACCAACCTGCTGGGCGCGGTGCACACGATCGAGCCGCTGCTGCCGCGGCTGATCGCCCGAAGGGCTGGGCAGGTCGCGGTGGTGTCGTCGGTCGCCGGGCTGCGCGGCCTGCCTTACAGCCCGGGCTACAGCGCGAGCAAGGCGGGGGTGCGGGCCTATGGCGAGGGGCTGCGGGCCTTTCTCTCGCCGTACGGGATCGCCGTCAGCGTGGTGATCCCTGGATTCTTCGACACGCCGATGACGGAGCGGTTCATGGGCGCCAAGCCCGGGCTGCGCACCTTGCCGCAGGCGGTCGCTGCCGTGCGGCGGGGGCTGGACCGGCGGCGGGCGCGGGTGGTGGTCCCCCGCCTGCTCGGCCTCGGGTTGCAGGCGGCGGACCTGATCCCGGCGCGGCTGGGCGACGCCATCCTGCGCTCCGTGCGGTTCCACATCCGGCCCGGCGCTTCGTAGGCTCCATGCCGGCGGTTCTGCATGTCACTTGCGGAGCGCTGCCAGCGCTCGCGATCTGGATCGTGCTTCGCCGAGGGGTGGGCGCAGGGCTGCGCGGGCCATTGCTGTGGCTTGACGCGTTGCCGATCGCGCTCGGGTTCGCGCTGGGACTACTCGCGACCGGGCGTCCGGTGCTGACGGCGATACCGCTGGTCGCTGCGGGCGCTGGCCTGCTGCTCGCGGACCGGGTGAAGCGCGACGTCCTGGGGGAGCCGGTGGTCTTCGCCGACCGGTCCGAGCTAGGGGATCTGATACTCCATCCTTACCTTTACCTTCCCTTCGCCGACAGGAGACATCTCCAGATCGGAGGCTTCGCCATCGCGCTGGCACTGGGCGTGGTCGCCGCATCGGAGCCGCCGCTCTGGCCGGTATGGCCTTGGCGACCTCCGCTCGCGTTTGGGCTCGCCGTAGCATGCTTCATCGTCCCGACCTGGCGGCCGCTGCTGCGTCGTCTCGCCGCGTTCTACGCCCGCAGGCCGATCACCCGTGACCCAGCGCGTGACATGGCGCTGCTCGGAATGCTCGGCTGCTTCGTCGTGCATGCAACGCTGGCGCGGGCGGAGCGAAGGGAGCGGCAGCGCGCGGCGCGGAGCCTCCAGCTTCCGGCGCTGCCTGTCGGAACCGGGCCGGTGGTGATCGTGCAATCCGAGTCGTTCATGGATGTGCGCCGGCTGCAACCCGCTCTCGGAGACGAGGCGTTGCCGGGCTGGGCGGGGCTGTGCCGGGATGCGGTGAGTTGGGGGCGGCTCTCGGTGCCCGCCTGGGGCGCCAACACCGTGCGGACCGAGTTTGCCGTACTGACCGGGCTTGAGGAAGCGGCGCTGGGGCTTGACCGCTTCAACCCGTACGATGCCTTCGCGCGAGAGGCCCTGCCCAACCTCGCGGCGACGGCGCGGGCCGCAGGCTACCATACGGTTCTCGTGCATCCGTTCGACCTCACCTTCTACGGGCGCTACCGCGTCCTGACCGCCTTCGGGTTCGAGGAGCTGATAGGGCCGGAAGCATTCCGCGACGTGGCGCAGAAGAATGCCTGGGTGGCCGATGCGGAGGTGGCGCGGGTCGTGGCCGAGGTGATCCGGCGTAAGGGACCTAAAGTGTTGGTGTTCGCCGTCACTATGCAGAACCACGGGCCGTGGACGGCCGGGCCGCCCGCGCCGGGGCTGGAATCGGTGCCGGAGGCGGGCGAGCTCGGCACGTATCTCGCGGGTGTGCGAGCGGCGGACCGGCTTATCCCGGTGTTGACCGAGGCGCTGACCTCGGGAGGAGCAACGGGCTGGCTGTTGATCTATGGCGACCACCAGCCCACCCTGCCACATGCGCTGCGCGCGCTCGGCATCGTGGACCGGCGCACGGATTACGCGCTCTGGAGCACACGGGGCGGCAGCGGCGTACGGCAGGACTTGGCGGCGCACGAACTCGGCCGGGCGTTGCTGGGCACCATGGCGCAGACGCCGCAGCTTCGGACCGATGCGGCTTGAGCGGGCGGCTCATCCTCGACCTGTCGCGCCTGCTGTCGCGCGGCTCCTTCCCCGCGCCGACCGGGATCGACCGGGTGGAGCTGGCCTACGCCCAGGCGCTGATCGCGCGGTGGAACGACCGGCTGACCTTCGCGGCGATGCACCCGCTGGGCCGGTTCGCCCACCTGCCCGCCGGCGCGTCCCGCCGCTTCGTCGCGCAGACGGCGGCGCGCTGGGACCAGCCCGGCGCCGATCCGGGCGAGCTGGCGCGCGCGGCGCGGCGGCTGATCGGCTCCGTGCTGATCCGCGGGCAGGCCGGGCTGCGCGCAGCGCTGGCGCCCCGGCAGCGGCAACGCGGCAGCAGCGTGTATCTCAACGTGTCGCACCACCACCTGGACCGGCCGGAGGTCGTCGAGGGGGTGAAGCGGCGGGACCAGGCGGCGTTCGTGTGCCTGGTGCACGACCTGATCCCGATCGAGTTCCCGGAATACGCCCGGCCCAACGAGCCAGAGCGGCACCGCCGGCGGATCGACACGGTGGCCCGGCTGGCCGACGCGGTGATCGTCAACTCCGAGGCGACGAAGCTGTCCCTGCTGCCCCACCTCGACCGCGCCGGACGAGGCGTGCCGGTGCTGGTGGCGCCGCTCGGCATCGACCCGGCGCCGGCGACGGGCGCCGAGCTGCATACCAGGCCGACTTTCGTGATGCTCGGCACGATAGAGCCGCGCAAGAACCACCTGCTGGTGCTGCACCTGTGGCGGCGGCTGGCGGAGGAGTTGGGGCCGGCCTGCCCGCGGCTGGTGCTGGTCGGCCGGCGCGGCTGGGAAAACGAGAACATCATCGACATGATCGAGCGCTGCGCCCCGCTGCAAGGCGTGGTCGAGGAGCACGGCGACATGTCGGACGCGGCCGTGCGCGGCCTGCTGCAGGGGGCGGCGGCGCTGCTGCTGCCGTCCTTCGCCGAGGGCTACGGCCTGCCGCTGGCCGAGGCGCTGGCGCAGGGCGTGCCGGCGCTGTGCAGCGACCTGCCGGCGCTGCGCGAGGTCGGCGGCGACGCGCCGGAGTACCTGGACCCGCTGGACGGGTTGGGCTGGCTGCGGGTGGTGCGGGACTACGCAGCGCCGGGTTCGCCCCGGCGGGCCGAGCAATGCAGGCGCATCGCGGCGTGGCGGGCGCCGACCTGGGACGCGCACATGGACGCGGCGCTGGCGTTCATCGACGCGAGCGTGGGGTAGCGGGCAGCATCGACTGCCCCCGGGGCGCTGCGAGCACCTGGGCGTACATGGCGGCGACGCGTTCCTGGTAGCGCTCCATGCTGAATAGCGCGGCCTGGCGGCGGCCGCGGGCGGACAGCTCGGCGCGCAGGTCGGCGTCCCCGTCCAGCCGGCGCAGGCCGTCCGCGATGGCGCCGGGGTCGTAGGGATTGACGGAGACCGCGGCGTCGCCGGCGACCTCGGGCAGCGAGCCTTCGGTGGAGGTGAGCGTCGGCGTGCCGAGCGACATGGCCTCCAGCACGGGCAGGCCGAAGCCCTCGTAGAGCGAGGGGAACACGACCGCGCGGGCGCCGCGCACGAGGGTGAGCAGCATGGCGATGGGCAGGTAGTCGAGCTGGCGGACCTGCTGCGCCTGGGCCAGCCCGAGGCCGGCGGCGTCCAGGCGGATCAGTTGCAGGTCCTGCTCGGATCTCCAGGCGCGGGCGCCGACGATGACGAGCGGCGTCTTGAGGCCGGAGGTCAGGTAGGCTTCGATCAGCCGTCCCAGGTTCTTCTTGGGCTCGATGGCGCCGAAGAACAGGAAGTAGCCGCCGGGCTCCAGCCCGAACACGCCGCGGAGCTGCTCCGCGACCTGCATGTCCGACTGCGCCAGCGCCCGGGCGGGGGGCGCGAACGCCTGGTACGTGTTGGTGACGCGCTCGCCGGGCACGGCGAACAGGTCGAGGATGTCGCGCCGGCTGGCGTCCGATACGGTGCAGACATGGTCGCCCCAGCGCAGGCAGCCGCGGATCAGGCGATGATAGTACCGCTTGTTGTCGAGCGTGGTGTAGGGCAGGCGCAGGGGCACCAGGTCGTGGATGGTGTAGATGTTGCGCGCGCCCTCGAGCGTGATGGGCAGCGGGTAGGTCCAGTGCATGAGGGCGGGCGGGTCCGGCATCCGGACGCGCAGGAAGCGCTTGTGGCGCCGGAAGTGGCGCTCGGCGACGCTGAACAAATCGGGCGCGTTCAGGATGCGCTCGAAGTGCGGCATCCGGCCGGCGAAGGCCTGGGCGACGACCCGGCCGGTGACGGGGATCTCGACCGCATCCTGGCCGAACGGCGCGCCTGTTACCTCCCGCATCCAGCGCGGCGTGAAAGGGATGGGCGGCTTGCGGCCGTGCTCCTGGTCGAGGCCGTCGAAGAACAGCACCTCGCGCAGCGCCGGTGGCGTCCGGGCGCCGATATTCATGCCGTACAGCACGTCCACGGGATGGCCGAGGCCGTGCAGGCAGCGGCTGAGCGTGCGGGCGTAGGTCGCGACACCGGTGCCCCGGCGCATGGCCAGGTTGAACCCATCGATGCCGACGCGCATCGCGCTGCTGCCCGCTGCCATTACGTACGCTTGGGACTACTGGATGAGCTGGCGGCCGACCAGGAACGGCAGCGAGAACTGCGCGATCAAGCCGAACAGCTTGCCGAGCTGGTCCGTGCGCGCGTTGGCGATCAGCAGCACGTCCTGGTCGCGCATAGGCACCTTGGTGGCCAGGAAGTAGCTGGTGGGGTTCAGCATGTCCAACCGATAGATCACCGGCGTGCCGGCCGGCTGCACGGGCAGCCCGAGTTGCCGTGCGACCGCCGGCCCCTCGTAGCGGAACAGGAACACGGCGTTGGCGTCGGCGCGGTCGTTCGCCGGGCCGCCGGCGCGAGCGATTCCCTCGGCCAGGCTGACCTCGGCGGCGTTGAGCGGCACCTGCTCGACCTTCTGGCTGGCGCCGAAGGCCGTGAACGTGCGCGGCTTGTAGAGGATCTGCACCCGGTCCTGCGGCATGAGCAGGATATCCTGCCGGGGCGAGGCGTTCAGTTGCCGCAACAGGATGCGCGCGGTCGTGTTTCCGCGCGTGACCTGGACGTAGGTGTCCTGCTCCGGCCGCTTGGCGCCGCCGGCGACGGCGATGACGTCCAGCAGCCGCTCGCGTCCCAAGGTCAGCGGCACCCGCCCGGGCTTCTCCACGTCGCCCGAGACGATGACGGTGTTGGCGAGGTTGGTCGTGATGGAGACCACGACCTGGGGCTCCTGGGACTTGCTCTGGAGGCCGTTCTCAAGCACCCGGGCCAGCTCGGCCGGCGTGCGCCCCGCCGCCCGCACGCGGCCGACATAGGGGAAGTTGATGAAGCCGGCCGCGTCCACCTGCAGGCCCGAGAGGGTCTGCCGGCCGGCGCCGGTTGCCGGGGCGCCGCCCGCGCCCTCCGGCGACATGTTGCCGCCCGTAGCCGCGCCGAACAGGCTGCTTCCCACCTCGAACACCGAGACGGCCAGGATGTCGCCGGGGCCGATCGCGTCGGTCCGGCGCGGGCGGCCGAGGGCTTCGAGCGCGCGAAGGTCCTCGGCCGGCGCGAAGCTGAGGGCCGCCACCGTCTCGGGCTCGACGGGGACGATGCGGAAGCCGATGCGGTTCGCCTCCGTCTGCTCCGCGCGCAGCACGTCGCGCTCCTGGGGAGCGTTGGTCGGGAGCGCGCTGCAGGCCTGGACGAGGCAGAGGCCGAGCAGCGCGGCTCGGCGGGCGAGACCGCGCACCACGCGGGATGCGCCACAGGCTGACAGGAGCGGATGGACGAGGACCGACATCGGAAATCCTTGTGTGCGGCAGGCCGGCCGAAACCCCACGCCTCGCCCATCTGCGTAGGACAATCCCGCTTCCGTGAACAGGTGCCAGGGAAACTCCGCATTTCAGAGTGCCCTGCAGGACACGGTGGCCTGCCCTGAAGCGCCAGCGTCCGTGCCGTCGGGCTCGTCCAGGGCAGCGTCTCAGCTCGAATGTCGGCTTCCCTCCGACAGCCGACCGTCGTCCTGCTCAGTCGCGTGCGTCCGGCCTGCCCCTTGTTGCGCGACGGCGGGCCTTGACAGGGGCCGGCGGTAAAGTTTCCCGTTCCGTTCCATGATCCCGCACCCCGCACCCGCCGAGCCAACAAGACCCGCCGATCAGGCGGCGGAGGACGCGCTGTACTATCGCGGGGTGCTGCATGAGCTGATCGACCTGGGGGCGGACCTCGCCCGCCTAGTGCACGGTCAGGCCAAGGCCCAGGTTGAGGCCGAGGCTGGCGCCGCTGGGGCGGGCGATGGCGCGGGCATGGGGACAGCGCCGGACTTGGCAGCCGCGTTCGATCGCCTCGCGCGCGCCGTCCGGCGCAGCATCAGCCTGGCGCGGACCCTCTCCGATCCCGTCCGGCCGCCGGCCGCCCACGACGACGACGCCCGCCGCACGGCGGCGCGCAAGCGGATCATCCGCGAGGTCGAGGACACGATCCAGCGCAAGGTTGGGGCGGGCGACGCGGAGGCGCTGCACGAGGAGCTGCTCGATCGGCTGGACGCGCCGGACCTGGACGACGACATACGGGACCGGCCGGTGGCGGACATCATCGCCGAGATCTGCCGCGACCTGGGCCTCGCAGCGATGCCGGGCACAAGGCCGTGGAAGCGGCGCGGGCCGGCCGAGCTTGCGACGTTGCGGGCGCGCGCCGCTGCCCCTCGCGCGGCCCCTGTCGCCTCCGGCCTGGATGGACTCCGCCCCTCCAGCCCTCCGGGGGAGCTTCGCTGGCCGCCGGGGGCGGGCGCCACTCCCGGCCTTGTCGTGCCGCCGGCCCGCGGGCTGGAGGCCAGCGATCCGGCGGCCAACGACCCGTCCTCGGGCCTGGGCGCCGGCCCCGCGACGCCCTTGCTGAGCGCCGCGCGCTTCCGCGGCAAGTGACGGAGCCTCGGCGTCGGCTCTCCACCGGAAGCCGACGTTCAAACTGAGACGCTGCCTCGTCCAGCATCCGATTGATTTTTTCCGGGAAATCCTGCACGTACCCGGCATGGATGGTCTGATGTTGTCGGTCACCGAGGGTGACGCTGGATTCGGGCGTTCTGGAAACAGGACGAGCAGGCCGCCGAGGCGGCCTGCCTGGCGGCGTGCCTTCCGCCATCTTCCCTTCATCCTATGCGTGGTCCTGCCGACCGCGCTGGCCGCGGTCTATTATTTCACCTACGCGGCCGAGCAGTACGTGTCCGAGGCCCGCTTCGTGGTGCGCGGCCCCTCCGGCAGCCAGCCCGGCGTTCTCAACAGCCTGCTGCAGGGCGCCGGCGTCACCCGGGCGCAGGACGACACCTTCGCGGTGCACGACTACATCCTGTCGCGCGACGCGTTGCAGGAGCTCGCCCAAACCATCGATATACGGACCCTGTTCGCGCGGCCCGAGGCGGACCCGCTGTCCCGCTTCCCCATCATCTACGGCGGAGACACGTTCGAGCACCTCTACAAGTATTATCGCAAGCACGTCGATCTGACCTTCGACTCGACCACCGGCGTGAGCGAGCTCACGGTGCAGGCCTTCCGGCCGGAGGACGCGCGGCTCATCGCGTCGGCGCTGCTCACGGCCGGCGAGCAATTGGTGAACCGCATGAACGAGCGTCAGCGCTCGAACACGATGCGCGACGCCAGGGCCGAGGTCGCGCTGTCCGAGCAGCGGGTCGAGGAGGTCGCCTCGAAAATCGCGAGCTTCCGCAACCGGGAGTCGCTGATCGATCCGGACCGGCAGTCGGTGGCGATGCTGCAGGGCATCACCGACCTGCAGACGCGCGTGGTGCAGGCCAAGACGCAGATCGCGGAGCTGACGCGATCCTCGCCGAACAGCCCGCTGATCCCGACGGCGCAGCGCCGGGTCGTGGCGTTGCAGGCGCAGATCGACGAGGCGCGAGCCAAGGTGACCGGGACGGACGAGTCGCTGGTGCCCAAGATGACCGAGTTCAACCTGCTGACCCTGCAGCGCGAGTTCGCCACGCGGGCGCTCGCCTCCGCCACGGCGTCCTTAGAGACGGCCCGGCTGAACGCAGAGCGGCAGCAGCTCTACTTGGACCCGATCGTGCAGCCCAACGAGGCGGATTACGCGGCCTACCCGAAGCGCTTCGCATCCATCGCGCTCGTGTTCGGCATCTGCTTCGGGCTGTATACGATCACCCTGTTGCTGCTCGCCGGCGCACGCGAGCACCGCTCGATCTAGCGTCCGCGCCGTGCTCTCCACCTTCCGCTCGATCCGGCTGCAGATCCGCGTGATCGGCGCCTTGCTGATGCGCGAGATCCACACGCGCTACGGCCGCGAGAACCTTGGGTTCCTGTGGGTGGTGGGCGAGCCGGCGCTGTTCTGCATCGGCGTCGCCATCATGTGGACGGCGATCAGGCCGGCGCATGAGCATGGGGTGCCGGTTACCGCTTTCGTCATCACCGGCTACGTGCCGCTGGTCATGTGGCGGCATTGCGTGCAGCGCGGGGTTAAGGCGTTCGAGGCGAACGGGAGCCTGCTGTTCCATCAGCAGGTGACGCCGCTGGACATCATCCTGGCCCGGGTCGTGCTCGAGGTTTACGGCGCCATCATCGCCGGGCTGCTCGTGGCCGGCGCCGCCATCCTGCTGGGCTACATGGAGCTGCCGGCCAATCCGGGCCTGATGTACATGGGCATGGGCTACCAGATCGTGTTCTGCCTCGGCTGCGCGCTGATCATCGCTTCGCTGAGCGAGATTTCAGACGTGCTGGAAAAGTTTATGGGAGCCTTTACGTATCTATCGATCCCGTTCTCCGGCGCGTTCACGATGGTCGATTGGGTTCCGCCGCAGTTCCAGGCCGTGCTCCTCTGGTCGCCCAGCGTGCACTCGCTGGAGATGATCCGGGGCGGCCAGTTCGGCTCCCGGGTGCATGTCCACTACGACGTTTGGTACACGACGTGGACGTGCGCCCTGCTCATCCTCATCGGGCTGTCGCTCACGCTGCGCTCGCGCCGGCACATCGTCGTGCAATGATCCGCTGCGTCGATGTCGTGAAGGAGTACCGGGTCGGCAAGGGCGTCCGGCGCGTCCTCGATCGCGTGAGCCTGCAGGTGGAGCGCGGCCAGAAGCTCGCTGTCCTCGGCCGGAACGGCGCCGGCAAATCGACCCTGATCAAGATCATCGGCGGGGTCGAGCTGGCCACGGCGGGACGGATCGAGCGGGAGATGTCGGTGTCCTGGCCGCTAGCGTTCGGCGGCGCGTTCCAGGGCAGCTTGAGCGGGCTGGACAACCTGCGCTTCATCTCCCGCATCTATGACCTGGACTACCACGACACCCGCGCCTTCGTGGACGATTTCGCGGAGCTCGGGCATCAGCTCGGCGAGCCGGTGAAGACCTATTCCTCCGGGATGCGCGCGCGGCTCGCCTTCGCCCTGTCGATCGCCATCGAGTTCGACTGCTACCTGATCGACGAGGTGATCATGGTGGGCGACCAGCGCTTCTTCCGCCGCTGCCAGGAGGAGCTGTTCGAGAAGCGCGGCGACCGCGCGCTCATTATCGTGTCGCACGACATGAACTTCATTCGTGAGGTTTGCGACCGTGGAGCCGTCATTCACGACAGCCAACTCTATCTTTGCGACAGCGTGGCCAGCGCAGTCCAATATTATACGTCCTTGTGACGAGTCACAACGGTCTTCGTGGGCTGACAAGCTGCATGGTCCGTAGCCGATGAACGGATACTGCTTGTGTAGAAATTAACGCGGTCGATCAACAGCGTCCTGTTCGAAATGTCGGTTCTGAACCGCTTGTAATAGATGCCTACGCGTCGAGAATTGACCTTGGAGTCCTTTGATGAGTGATGACTTCTTTAACTTCGGCGTGACCTACCCGTCTCCGTCCGACCTCATTACTTTCGTTTTCGGCAATCGACGTCGTCTCGACCATATTGCCTGGATGGTGCAATCCAACGGTCTCGTCAATTACGAGATGCCGACGCCCGGCGTGATGGTCAGTCTTTGCCAGGATGGGGATGGCGTCGCGCTTGACATTGGCGCCAACACCGGCCTGTTCTCTCTGCTCCTCGCTGCAGCAAACGAGAAGCTGCAGGTCCATGCCTTCGAGCCACTTGCCCCGGTCCGCGATTTGCTGATCGACAACATCTCCCTGAACCCGGCGTTAGCGCCGCGCATCAAGGTTGAGCCCTTCTGCCTGTCACGGACGGAAGGCAGCTTCCCCTTCTATGAAACGATCAACGACCAAGGGCTGGTGACAACCAGCTCATCGCTCGAACTGGACAGTGCCAAGCAACAAGGCAGCTATCGTGAGCATACCATCGCAACGCGAACTCTCGACAGCTGGGCTGCGGACGCCGGCGATCCGCCAATCGCGCTAGTGAAGTGCGATGTGGAGGGCCACGAACACGCCGTGCTGGAAGGTGGATGGAAAACCTTCTCGCGGCATCGTCCCTTCATCGTGATCGAAGTCCTCGGTGACGCGGATGTGGCGGTGCACAACCGGTTTGCCTCCGAGCTTGGCTACGTCGACTTCGTATTGGCAAGCACCACATTGCGGCATTGCGCGAGCATCCGATTTCACCCTGATGGCTGGAATCACCTGCTCGTGCCGGCGGAGAAAACGGCGCGCGTGTTCAAGCTTTGTCGGCAACTCGGGCTGACGCTGACGCTCGGGTAGGCTCGCTGGAACGGCGTATCCCGAGTTCGCGCATCAAGCGAGCGGAGCAAGGTAGAACGCGACGATTCGCGCCATGGCCGCCTCGCTCAGCAGTCGCTCCGCGCTGCGCCTTGCCTCAGCGCCGAGGCGTTCGCATAGCACCGGGTCGGTAGCGACCCGGTTCACCATATCCACGGCCTCGTCGGTCGTGCGGAACAGGAGGCCATCCTTGCCGTTCGTGATGGCCTGTGCGTAGCCGCCGACGGCGCTAGCGATCACGGGCAGTCCGCAGGCCATGGCCTCGATCACAACGCGACCCCAAGGCTCGATCCAAGTTGAGGTTCGGTAATAGTAGGCGTCGAGCCCGCGCAGGAAATCCGCGATGCCGGTGGAGCGGGCCGGCAGCAATTCGGTCGCGGCGAGCGGGGGAAAGACCGGCTGCATGCAGGTGCCGCCCAGGATGCGGGACGTACCGCCCGCGTCAGCTACCGCCTGATAGACGCGCCAGTCCTCAGCGTGGTGCTTCTCCATCACGTCGCGCGAGTGCCGCCCGAGAGTGAAGCGATGGCCCGGCGGGTGCGGCCGGGTGCGAGGCGAGAACTCGTCGATGTCGGTCGGCGACGGCTCGAACAGGCCGGGGAGGCCGCACTCCTCTCCCATCATGTCGGAGCAGTAAAGCAGTTCAGCTTGCACGCCTGTCTTTTCCCACACCTCGGATAGCCGCTGAAACAGCGACGGCGCCTCGAACGTATTGTAGAGGAAGATGACGCGCTGCGGCCGGGCGCGATCGAGCCAGGTGACAATCTCGAAATAAACGCCGATGAACACCAGGACGCCGCCCTGCGGCAGCGCGCCCTCACCCGGCTCGATGGCCCGGACGCCGAACTTGGCGCTGAAATGCGGATGCGGCATCTCCGGCGCCCACAGCTCCACGCGGGCATGGCGCCCTACCCGCTCGGCGACGTCCAGCGCATGCAGCTCACTCCCGCCACGCATCTGTTCGAACTTGTTGACGATATGAACTACGGGGTGCTCGGATTTGGACTTCGCCAAGATCGATCGTATTCCATCGTCGTCCGCGGAGCGGATCAAGCGTGCCGCGTCGTCACGTACCGTCATTCGCGCATGCGACCAGACTTGATGGACCCGATCGGTACGGACGTCGCCAGCGAGAGCGGCGGGCTGTCGGCGGAGATAGGGAGACAACCACGCGAGATGCCGAGGTTCGACCGCCGTCCTGGCAACGGCCTCGGACAGCAAAGATGTCCGCTCGGCGCACCAAAGCTGCCGTACTACGTGATAGAACCGTTTGCTCGCCTTGGCAGCGGTATCCTGTGGGACGAGATCGAGATACTCGATCCAATTCGGATCGAGTTTTCCGACTTGGCTGGCCGATTGGACCGCAAGCTCCAAGACAGTCCAGTTTGGGCCCGTATGCCGGCGCAGGACGCCGATATAGTCCAGCGCGTCCTGGAAGCGTCCCGTCGCGACCAGGAACCAGGCGTAGAACTCGCCGACTGTCACATCGGACGGAGCCTTGGCGAGGCGCTCCGTGCAGATGCGCTCGGCAAGCGCGTAATCGCGCAACTCGTAGGCGCTTCGAGCATACTCCACGCGGGAGATCGTGTCGTCGGGATACAGGCTGACGATGTTGGCCCACCGCTCGTGCACCGCACTCGCGTCCCTGCGCCGCATCGCCATGTGCGCCAGGCCAGTGACGGCGCCCCTGGCCTGATAGCTGCGCGCAGCGAAATCGGCGAAGTGTCTCTCGGCGTCCAGGATCCCGGACGCATTCGCGATCACGTAACCCAGCAGGACCTGCGCGTTCTCGTCATCCCCATGCTTCTGCAGGAAAAAAGCGAGGCGGCGGCGGGCCTCGGCAAAATTGCCGGTTCGAGACGCCGCCTCACAGTAGGCTCGGTCGAGATCGAGGGTCGGTCCGCGCGCGGCGATCTCTGCGCGCAGCAACCGGTCCGCCTCGGCGAGGGAGCGCGTCGTTGCCGTCAGCACAATGTAGCGCGCGACGTGCCACTGGCTATGCGGCCACTTCCGGTGCAGCCAACGGCATAGGAGGCGGGCACGGTTCCGTTCTCCCGCAGCATCGTAGACATCGATCAGGTCGTGAATTAGGCCGTAATCGCCCCTGGTCAGTAGCGCGAAGGCGCGGGCGAAGCGACGTGCAGATATGAGGTCGCCAGCCTCCAGGCCGGCTACGAACGCCCGGCGCAGGTATCGAGGATCATTGGGCCGCAGCTCGGCCATACGCTGGGAGAGCTGCAGGACGACCGGCCATCGGCGCAGCCGGTCATTCAAATCCGCAGCCAGCCAGAGAAACGAGACATCTTCGCCCCGGCTGGCCAACGCGGGTTGCAATAGGTCCAATCCCTCCTCGTAACGCTGCGTCTCAAGGCAGACTGAGGCGAAATGGAAACACGCGTCCGCATCGCCAGGACTCAGCGCGAAATAGCGGCGGGCAAGTTTCAGTGCACGCGCTGGATCGTCCCGGCTGACGAGGCGAGCGCGCAGCAGGAGGCCGGACGGTTGAGCGTGAAAGCCGGGTACGTCTCTCGCCGCATCCATGAGGATATCAGCCGCGCGCTGTTCCGAGCCGGCGTGAAACGCTGACAGGGCGGCGTGGCCGTAGGCGTGCGCGAGCTTCGCCGTGTCCTCATCCGAATCCGAGCGCGCCGTAGCGCGCTCCGGGCCGGTGATGAGGGAGATAGCGTCCTCCCAGGCGAGTAACGCCTCCCGCCAACGCCCAGCCCGCTCACACACGCCCGCGATACCGGCAGGCGCATCATACAACGTGGGATCGAGTGATCCCGCCGTCTGGAAACACGAGATCGCCTCACCATAGCGCGCGAGCTCGTTGTTCATATTCCCGAGTTGCACCCAGCCGCCGATACGGCGCGGCTCGGCCAGAACGACTTGCTCCCAGAACTCACGCGCGGCCTGCCACTCGCGCCTGGCCTGGGCAGCGGAAGCGAGATGAACGAGGCTCACCTCAGAACTTGCCCGGTCCCGACTACCTTCCTCCGCTGCTATCGCCCCACCTAGGCGTATGCCGACTTTTGTAATTTGCTGCAAACGCTGCAAGCCTTTCCCAATCAATCCAATGCTCCGCGCTGTAAGTCAGTGGTCTAGCTGCTGTGCCATTAGGGCAGGAAAGATGAACTTGCTGAAGGCCCGTGTACTTCCCGAGGCGGTCCGTATAAGCACATGGAGTGTAGACCAGGTGCTGGTCACACATATCGAGTCTATGCGAGAGCAAATAGCCTAGCCAGGTCCCTTCTGTCGAGAGAGTGCATCATCGGCGTCCAGTTTCACAAAAACGAAACCGGGTCCACATCCACGTCCACCCGAACCCCCGTCCCCACCTCTACCCGCTCCAGCCATCCCCGCAGCAGCGGCTGCACCGCCACGTCCCGCCGCGTCTTCAGCAGCAGCCGTCGCCGGTGCCGGCCGCGCAGGATCGCGAGCGGCGCGGGCGCGGGGCCGAGCACCACCACGCCCTCGCCCCGCGGCGCTGCGTCGCCCAGGTCGCGCGCGGTCTCGTCCGCCGCCTGCGCCGTGTTGGCGCTCACGATCAGGGCGGCGAGCCGGCCGTAGGGCGGCCAGTGGCCGGGGCGGCGGGCGTCGGCCACGCGGTCCATGAACTCGCCGAGGTCGCCGCCCACCAGCGCCTGCATCACGGGATGCTCGGGGCTGAAGGTCTGCAGCAGCACGCGGCCCGGCGCCTCCGCCCGGCCCGCGCGGCCCGCCCCCTGGTGCAGCAACTGCACCGTGCGCTCGGCCGCGCGCAAATCCCCGCCGGCGAGGCCGAGATCCGCGTCCACCACGCCCACGAGCGTCAGGTGCGGGAAGTGCCAGCCTTTGGCGACGATCTGCGTGCCGATGATGAGGTCCACCTCGCGCCGCTCGATGAGGTGCGCGGCCTCGGCAGCGGCGTGGGGACCCGGCATGGTGTCGCTCGCCATCACGAGGCGGCGGGCCTCGGGGAACACGGCGGCGGCCTCCTCGGTGATGCGCTCGACGCCGGGTCCGATGGGGGTGAGGCTGCCCTCGGCGCCGCAGGTCGGGCAGAGCGGCGGGATCGGCTCGGCATGGCCGCAATGGTGGCAGGTCAGCAGGCGGCGCGCGCGATGCTCCACGAGCCACGCCGTGCAGTTCGGGCACTGCATGCGGTGGCCGCAGGCGCGGCATAGCGTGAGCGGCGCGTAGCCGCGGCGGTTGAGGAACAGCATGGCCTGCTCGCCGCGCGCCAGCGTCTCCCGCACGGCCTCGACCAAAGGCGGGGCGAGAAAGCGGCCGCGCTCGGGCGGCGTCAGGCGCAGGTCGAGCGCCTGCACCGCGGGCAGGGCGGCGCCGCCGTGCCGGGCCGCGAGCGTCATCCGCCGGTAGCGCCCGGTCTCGACGTTGCTCAGCGTCTCCAGGCTGGGCGTCGCCGAGACCAGCACAGCCGCGGCGTCGCACAGCCTGGCGCGGACCACGGCCATGTCGCGGGCGTGATAGACCACGCCGTCCTCCTGCTTGAACGCGGTCTCGTGCTCCTCGTCCACCACGACGAGGCCGAGGTCGGGGAAGGGCAGGAACAGCGCGGAGCGCGCGCCGACGACGACGGGGGCAGCGCCCTCCGCGACAGCGCGCCAGGTGATCCGCCGGGTGCGGGAAGCGAGGTCGGAGTGCCACACCGCGGGCGCCACGCCGAAGCGCTGGGTGAAGCGGTCCAGCCACTGCGAGCTGAGCGCGTTCTCGGGCAGCAGCACGAGGGCCTGCCGCCCCGCCGCGAGGCACTCGGCGACGGCCTCAAGGTAAACTTCCGTCTTGCCCGACCCGGTGACGCCGTCGAGCAGCGCCACGGAGAAGCGCCGGGCCGCGACGGCGCCGCGCAGCGACTCGGCGGCGCTCGCCTGCGCGGGCGACAGCGCGGGGCCGGGGTGCGCCGGGTCCGGGAACGCGAACGGAGCGCGCGCGGGCAGCGCCACGGGGATCAGGAACCCGGCATCCGCCATGCCGCGCACCACGCCGGCAGACACGCCGGCCGACCGGGCGATCTCGGCCGTGCCGCGCTGGTGCCCGTCCTGCATCAGCGCGACGATGCGCCCGCGCGCCTCCGTGAGCCGCGCGCCGGCGGGAAGCTCGCCCAGGCGCCAGCCAGGCTGCGGCGTCTCGGGCCGCAGCGCATTGACGCGCAGCGCCATGGCCAGCACCTCGCCGGGCGTGGCGAGGGTGTAGCCGGCCATCCAGTCGATGAAGCGGCGCAGCGAGGGCTGCATCGGCGCCGTCTCCAAGATGGCGGTGACGGGCTTCAGCCGGTTGTCGCCGACCGACGGCCCGGCGGGCGTGTCCCACACGACGCCCACCTCCTCGCGCCGGTTGAGCGGCACGAGCACCACGTCGCCCGGCCGCGGGTCCATGTCCGGCGGCACCGCGTAGTCGAACGTGCCCTGAAATGGGAACGGGAGCAGCACCGCGACCCGCTTCCGGCCGGGGGCGCCGGGCTGTAAGGTCGGCAGCAACAGGTCCTGATCCCGCCTACGCCTGCTCGAACGCGCCATTTTCCCCTGCCAGACCCTGAACGAAAAGAGAACATTCGAGATGAGCCTGCGCGGCCCAGAATGCAACCAGTAACCCCGCAGCTCTGCCCCGGGCAACCCGAGCCCGCCGCCGACGAGGTCAGCGCCTTCCTGCGCCGGCATCCTGGCTGGCTCGCCGCGCAACCCGGGCTGTACGAGGCGTTGGACCCGCCCGAGCGCGTGCACGGAGACCGCCTGGCCGACCACATGGCCGCGATGCTAGCGGCGGAGCACGCGCGGACGCTCCAACTCGCGGCCTGTGCGGCCGATACTGCTGCGGGCCGGCGCGCGGCTGCCGGGTTGGCGGAGCGCGTCCAGGCCGCCGTCCTGGCGCTGATGCGAGCCACGGACCCGGCCGATTGCATCGCGCAGGAGTGGCCGGGGCTGCTCGGCCTGGACGCGGCCGCGCTGTGCGTCGAGGACCACTGCCGGGGTGCACGTCACGTGCCGCCGGGCACGGTCGATGCGGCGCTGGGGCGGCACGACGCGATCGTGCGCGCCGGCGCGGGAGAGGCGGCGCTGCACGGCGAGGCCGCCCCCCTCGCCCGCTTCGAGGCGCTGGTCCGCGTGCCGGCGGCGGGTCCCGCGGCGCTGCTGGCGCTGGCCTGCCGCGACGGGCGCGGGCTTGCCGGCGGGGCCGGCGCGCTCGGCTTCCTCGGCCAGGCCGCGGCGGCGGCGCTCGACAGGGCATGACGGCGCAGCAGGCGGCCAGCGCCTATCTCGCCTGGCTAGCCGAGGAGCGCAGGGCGTCGCCGCTCACGGTGGAGGCCTATGGCCGGGACATCGCCGGACTGCTCGCGTTCCTCGCCGGTCATCTCGGCGGCGAGCCCGGGCTGGAGGAACTGCGGGGACTGAGCCAAGGCGACCTGCGCGCCTGGCTGGCGGCGGGAGCGGCAGCGGGCGTGGGCAACGCCACCCGGGCGCGCCGGCTGTCAGCGGTGCGCGGGCTGTTCCGCTACCTCGCCCGGCATCACGGTATGGAGAACCCCGCGCCGGCCCTGCTGGGCCGCCCCCGCGCCCGTCCGCCGGTTCCGCGGGCGCTGACCGTCGAGCAGGCGCGCGGCGTGGCGGAGGACGTGGGCGAGGTGTCGGATACGGCCGCCGTTCAGGCGCGCGACACGGCGCTGTTCACCTTGCTCTACGGCTGCGGCCTGCGCATCGCGGAGGCGCTGGCGCTCAACGTGCGGGACGCGGCCGGGGATGGCGCCCTGCGCGTGCTGGGCAAGGGCAGCAAGGAACGGCTGGTGCCGGTGCTGCCGGCCGTGCGGCAGGCGCTCGCGGCGTGGCTGCGCGTGCATCCCGACCACCGGCCGGATGCGCCGCTGTTTCCCGGCGTGAGGGGCGGGCGGCTCAACGCCGGCGTGGCGCAACGGACCTTGCGGAACTACCGCCGCCTCGCCGGGCTACCGGAGCACGCGACGCCGCACGCTTTGCGCCACTCGTTCGCCACGCACTTGCTGGCCGGCGGGGCCGACCTGCGCAGCATCCAGGAGCTGCTAGGCCATGCCAGCCTCTCCACGACGCAGCGCTACACCAGCGTGGAGGCGGCCGGGCTGCTGGATGTCTGGCGGCGGACGCACCCGCGGTCAGAGACCATTTGATAATTCGTAACTGCCCAGGTAGGACCCATCGGACAGCGGCTTGACACGGGACTCGCGGCGTGAGTCAAGCTCTCCCTGTCGCCGTCCCCGGATCCCGAACCCAGTGCCGATGGTTGTGTGCTTCCCACCGCTGCTGCGGCGCCC
>JBBSIT010000010.1:0-18854 GCA_038231995.1 Acetobacterales bacterium
CCACACGCTGTCGGCCGCCTCGCCGCCGCCCTCCTCGCCGATCACCGCGTCGCCGAACGCAGCGATGAGCCGGCCGCGCACGAGCTGCTCCACCGCGTGGTCGGCCTCGGTGCAGAAGTCGATCGGGTTCTTGACCTCCAGCGGCCCCAGCGCGTGACGCATGCTCCGGGCGAGCGTCCCCGCTTCCAGCGCCAGCTCGATTGCCACGGCGAGGCGGCGGGCGATATCTGTCACCCCGGCACCAGCACGGCGCCGGCGGGGTCCAGGACGGCGGCGACGTCGGCGCCCTCGGCCAGCGGCTCCGACGTGACGGGGTCCTCCACCAGCACCTCGCCGGGCAGGCCGTCGAGCGCGACTTCGTACTCCATGTGGCTGCCCAGGTAGGCGGCCTTGCGGACCCGGCCCGGCAGCTCGCCCGGCTCGGGCGGCCCGGCGCGCAGGCGGATGGCGTCGGGGCGGACGGCGAGCTCCGCCGCGCCGTCGGGCAGGCCGCGATGCGGCAGGCACAGCACCGCCGGGCCGATGGTGACCAGTGCTGACGGCCCGTTCTCGCGCCGCACGGTCACGGGCAGCAGGTTGGCGTCGCCGATGAAGTCCGCGATGAACCGGCTGTCCGGCCGCTCGTACAGGTCGCGCGGCGTCCCGTCCTGCACGATGCCGCCGCCCTGCATGACGATGACGCGGTCCGACACCGCCAGCGCCTCCTCCTGGTCGTGGGTGACGTACACCACCGTCAGGCCGAGCCCCTGCTGCAGCGCCCGGATATCGGACCGCACCCGGCGGCGCAGCTTGGCGTCCAGGTTCGACAAGGGCTCGTCGAACAGCAGGACCTGCGGCTCCAGCACGATGGCGCGCGCGACGGCGACGCGCTGCTGCTGGCCGCCGGACAGCTCGCTGGGCAGCCGCCGCTCGTATCCCGCGAGGCCCACGGCGGCGAGCTTGGCGGCCGCCTGCGCCTCCGCCGCCGCCCGGCCGAGGCCGCCCGCGCGCAGCCCGTAGCACACGTTCTCCAGCACGCTCATGTGCGGGAACAGGGCGTAGGACTGGAACACCATGCTGACGTCGCGCCGTGCTGCCGAAAGATGGGTCACGTCCTGGCCGCCGATCAGGATGCGCCCGGCGGAGGGCTGCTCCAACCCTGCGACCAGGCGCAATGTGCTGGTCTTGCCGCAGCCGGACGGGCCGAGCAGGGTCACGAGCGTGCCGCGCTCAACGGTGAAGGAGACGCGGTCCACCGCCGCGACCGCGCCGTAATGCTTGCTGACGGCCTGGAACTCGACCGCCGGCATCATGCCGCGGCCGTGCGCGGGGCTGCCGCGGCGAGGCTGCGCCGCCCGATCCGCCGCTCGCCCACCGCCGCCTGGATGGCGAGCAGGGCCGCGACCAAGATCGCGATGAGCACCGCGGAATACACGATGGCGATGCCGTACTCGCCGAACTCCGCCCGCCCGACGATATAGACCGTCGCCAGGTTGTGCTCGCCGCTGACAAGGAAGATGACGGCGCTGACGCTCGTGATCGCGCGCACGAAGGCGTACACCATCGAGGTCGCGACCGCCGGGCGCAGGATCGGCAGGATCACCTGCCGCAAGGTGCGGGCCGGGCGCGCGCCCAGCGTCAGCGAGGCTTCGTCGAGGCTGCGGTCCACCTGGCTCAGGCTCGCCAGCCCGGCGCGGATGCCCACCGGCATGTTGCGGAACACGAAGGCGATCACCAGGATAGTCGCGGTGCCGGTCAGCTCCAGCGGCGGCACGTTGAACGCCAGGATGTAGCTCACGCCGATGACGGTGCCGGGGATGGCGAAGCTCATCATGGTCAGGAACTCGAACGCGCCGCGCCCGGCGAAGCTCTGCCGGTTCAGCAGGTAGGCGGTCAGGATGCCGAGCCCCGCCGTCACCGGCATGGCGAGCAGCGCGACCTGCAGCGTGGTCAGCAGCGAGCTCCAGCCGGAGCCGGCCAGGAACCAGCCCTGCACGCCGTGCTGGATCGAGAAGGCGGTCAGCAGGTGCTGCAGCGTGGGCGTGTTGTCGGTGCCGATCGCCTGCACGAAGCCGCCGACCATGATGATGGCGTAGGCCACGGCCGTCAGCAGCGACCATGGCAGCACCACCGCGAGGCAGGCGACATGCAGCGCGCGCGGCAACGGCAGCGGGATGCCGCCGTCCCCCTTGCCGCCGAGGGTCACGTAGCTGCGCCGTCCGAGCCACAGGCGCTGCAGCAGGAACGCCGAGAGCGTGAAGCCGAGCAGCACGATGGCCAGCACCGCGGCGGCGCCCTGGTCGTGCGCAGCCCCCACCACGGCGAAGTAGATCGAGGTGGAGAGCACGCGGAAGTTGCCGCCGATCACCATCGGGTTGCCGAAATCGGCCAGGCTCTCGATGAAGGCGATCAGGAAGGCGTTGGCCAGCCCCGGGCGGATCAGCGGCAAGGTGACGTATCGGAAGGTGCGCCAGCGGCTGGCGCGCAGCGTCTGCGACGCCTCCTCCATGCTCGGGCTGACGCCCTGCAGCACGCCCAGCAGCACCAGGTAGGAGATGGGCGTGAAGGCGAGGAGCTGCGCGATGGTCAGCCCCGGCATCCCGTAGAGCCACCGTGTCCGCGGCACGTCGAACAGGTCGCGCAGCAGGTTGGACACCATGCCGGACCGGCCGAACAGCAGGATCAGCGACAGGCCGATCACGAAGGGCGGCGTGATCACCGGCAGCACCGACAGCACGCGGAGCAGGCGCGGGAACGGGAAGCGCGTGCGCGCCGCGATGAGCGCGAAGGCCAGCCCCAGCACGGTGCTGAGCACGCCCACCAGGCTCGCCTGCGCGAGCGAGTTCCAAGCGACGCCGCAGGAGCGGCCGCCGGCGAGGCAGTCGAGCCCCCAGATGGAGCGATCCGCGAGCTTGCCGAGGAACAAGGCGAGGTCCAGCCGGCCGGCGTCGTCCTGGAACGCGGAGACGAGCACGCAGGCCACGGGATAGCCGACGAAGACGAGGATGGAGCCGCAGACCAGGGCGATGGCGCCCACCAGGAACGGCTCGCCCCGGCACCAGCCCTGCCAGGCCAGGCCGTAGGCCGCGAGCATCAGCAGCGCCAGGACGTAGAGCAGCGCGCCCCAGCCCAGCGCGGGCTGCGGCGCGCCGGGCCAGAAGCCTTGCAGCACCGGCCACACGACGCCCGCGATCCCGGCGGCCGCCAACAGTCGGGGCTGGCGGCGCGCCACGGCCCAGGCAGCGGCGAGCAGCGGCAAGAGCAGGAGCAGCAGCCAGGCCCGGCCGCCCGCGGCAGCCTGCAGCACCGCCGGCATCGCCTCCGGCCAGGACGCCTGTAGCAGCCCGCGGCCAAGCCCGTACCAGGGCAGCACGAGCACCGAGACAGCGCCGGCGAGCAGCCACAGCCAGGCGCCGAGCCGGGGCCGCCCCGCGCCCTTTCGCATCGGCGCCTACCTCAGCGCGCGTTCTTCACCTCGCGCGTCCAGCGTTGCAGCAGCCGGGCGCGCTCGGCCGAGGAGCCGTACTTGGCGAAGTCGTAGTCGATCAGCTTGATCTTGCTGAGGTCGGGCGCCTCCGGCGGGATCGCGCTGGCCATGTTGGACGGGATCTGGAAGCTTCCGTTGCGCCCGGCCAGCGCCTGCGCCTCCGGCCGTAGCGCCCACTCGTAGAAGCGCCGGGCCTCGTCCGGGTTGCGGGCGCCCTTCACGATGCTCATGGAGCCGATCTCGAACCCGGTCCCCTCGCAGGGCGAGACGACGCGCACGGCCGGATACTGGCGCGCCGCGTCCACGAAGTCGTGCTGGAAGGCGATGCCCACCAGGGTCTCGCCCCGGCCGGTGGCCTGGGCGGGGGCGGCGCCGGCGCTGGTGTACTGGTCCACGTTGCGGTCGAGCTGCTTGAGGTAGTCGAACGCCTTGTCCTCGCCCATGAGCTGCACGATGGTCGCGAGCATGGTCCAGGCGGTGCCGGACGCGTTCGGGTCGGCCATCTGGACCTCGCCCTTGAACTCGGGCTTCAGCAGGTCGGCCCAGCAGGCGGGCGCCTCCAGCTTGCGGCGGCGCAGCTCCGTCTCGTTATAGCCGAAGCCCAGCGCGCCCATGTAGAGGCCGACCGTGCGGTTGCCGGAGCGCTCGGCCTGCCGCCGCGCCCAGTCGTGCAACTGGGGCAACTGCTCCGACGTGTAGGGCTCGGTCAGGTTGTCGTTCGCCGCCTGCAGATGCGGGTCGCCGGTGCCGCCGAACCAGACATCGGCGCGCGGGTTCGCCCGCTCGGCGCGCAGGCGGGCGTAGATCTCGCCCGCGCTCTGCCGGGTCATGTCCACGCGGATGCCGGTCTGCTGCTGGAACGCGGTGGCGGCGGCGCGGCACCACTGCTCTTTCCCGCCGCATTACATCACGCGTTTGCCCTCGGCCCGCGCCGCACCCGCGCCCAGCGCCGCGGCCAGCAGCACGGCTCCGAAGATCGCCGATCGTCCCATTATCACTCCCCCGCCACGCCTTGCCGGCGCTTCCCGCAACTCTCGCAGCCTTCCGCTTCATGTCAATTCTGTTACACCATTGGGGTGTGTCCGTCTGAAATTTAAGCGTCTCTGGCCGCCCGGCCGGGAGCTATGACGCCGGAGCAGCGGGCGGAGATCACCAGGAGGCGGCGACGTGGTAGGAGAAATTGTAGCGGCCTCTAGGCGCACTGACGAGAGACTGCAGGCCATAAGGTCTGGTTACGGAAGCCCAGTTAGCTAACGCTCGGGGGTTTCACAGCACCCAAGCGCTTTTTCTGCCGTTTGATATAATCTTCAAGAGCCTCCAGCAATGTCTCGTCCAGATCGCCACTAGCCACGACCTTGAGGTACTGCGCTGGACCGGACTCCTCAACGAAAACTATCCGTTCGCCATCCATAAGTTTTGGTCCCTCATTCCGAGATTCCACCTGTGAGACAGGTTGTTGGGGAACCTCGGACGCCACCGCCATGGCGCGGCTCTCGCTGCTCGATGGCCCCATATCAGTGCCCTCTCGCGTAGCATTTTGACCCGGCGAGCGCGCTAGGCCATGACTTTCGGTTGCACCCTCTTGCTGTAGAAAGCCGTAAGTTTCCATGTAGCTGCTGATAGCTGGGGCAACTGCACCGGATGAGAAGCCATTGCGTAAGAGATGGCCTCGCAACGCATTCTCTGGCACGAATCCATCGGGCCAGTTCTCTTTGATATCCTGAAAAAGGCCCGGTGAGTAGGCGGCATTGATGAGCGCGGCCTTCTTTTCCCCCAAGTTACGTGGGTGAAGAATTTTCACCGCCGTATCTGTGACGCGCAAGCCACCCTTGCCAGCTTTCTCGATCAGATCGAAATGGCTGAGATTGGCCAGCATCTTTGCCGACTGTCCAGTAAGACCATTGTAGCCGATATCTTTCGCTGCGGCTTCTCGATCAATGGCACTCTGGCGACTAACGGTAAAGATTCGTGAAGCCAAATCAATGGCCTCCCGGAGATTTATGCTAGGATATCCAGGGCTTCGGATGCGCATGACGAAGGCCTCATCGGGGTTAAGGTCCAGATACTGTCGTCCTTACCGAAAATTTTAGCAAGAAAAATGTTTTCTTACTCAGTAAGTGCTTGACGGTGCCGGACCTGCAAAGCTAGAGCTTGTCGTGCCGGGCGAATCGACGCCCTGGAAGGAGGAGTTGATGCTCAGGAGTGTCGGTCTAGCCGCAGCCAACGGTCACCGCTGCGGAGCGGCCTAAACGCAAGAACCGCCCAAACCCTGCAGGGGAAAGGACGGTTCGTGGTGGCCCAATCAGAAACTGGCTGGTTTCTAGGCGGCGGTCTTAAACCGCGTCCAGTTTGAAAACCATAGTCCTGTCCGCCTCTGGCCAGAGAAGGTGACTGCGATGCCGTGCCCCTGATCACAGGGGCGGGACTATGATTTCCAAACTGGACGGGGTTTAACACCGCCACCATTCTTTTGGAATCCCTCCTGCGCAAGCTGACTGTCCCCAAGAAACGCGCAGGAAAGACCGCCAAGGGCACCGTCTGCCCAAGCTGGTCGAATCGCCACAGGACATTGCAGAAGAAGAATGTTCAGTTTACGTGGTATGGTAGACCGGCTGATTCTTTGAACTGAGGCACTATCGCACCATCGGTGGCCTTCCCAGGCCGGCAATCGGCTGTAAGGTTTCCGTACCGGCGCTCGTCCCTAGAACGGGTACGACCGGTTGGGGAGGCTCATGCTCAACATCGCCGTGCTGGGATGCGGCCGCATCGGCCGGGTGCACGCCCGCAACGTGGCCGCCCACCCGCGCGCCCGGCTGGCCGTCTGCTTCGACGTGGCGCGCGAGGCCGCCGAAGCCGTCGCGTCCGGCGCCGGCGCCCGCGTGGCCGGCTCGATCGACGAGGTGCTGGCCGATCCCGGCGTGGACGCCGTGCTGGTTGCCTCCAGCACCGCCACCCACGTGGACCTGATCCGGCGCGCCGCCGAGGCCGGCAAGCCGGTGCTGTGCGAGAAGCCGATCGACCTCGACCTAGCCCGGGTGGACGCCTGCTGGCGGGAGATCGGCGCGCGCGACCCGCTGGTCATGGTGGGGTTCAACCGCCGCTTCGATCCCTCGTTCCGCGCCCTGCGCGACCGGCTCGCCGCCGGGGAGATCGGCCGGCTGGAGCAGGTGGCGATCATCAGCCGCGACCCCAGCCCGCCGCCGGCGGAGTACGTCGCCGGGTCAGGCGGGATGTTCCGCGACATGACGATCCACGACCTGGACATGGCCCGCTATCTCGCGGGCGAGATCGTCGAGGTGCAGGCCATGGGCGCCTGCCTGATCGACCCGGCGATCGGCGAAGCGGGCGACATCGACGCCGCCATGCTGACCTTGCGCGCGGCCTCGGGCGCGCTGGTCCATATTGGCAACAGCCGCCGCTGCGCCTATGGCTACGACCAGCGGATCGAGGCGTTCGGCAGCCTGGGGATGCTCGCCGCCGGCAACCAGCACCCGACGACGGTGGAAGCCTGGACCGCCGCCGCCACCCAGGCACGCGACCCGGTGCAGGACTTCTTCATCGCCCGCTACGCCGACGCCTACCAGGCGGAGCTGGACCATTTCGTGGAGTGCGTGGAGCGGCGCGCCAAGCCGCTGGCGGACTTCGCCGACGGGCGGGAAGCGCTGCGCCTGGCCGACGCCGCGCTGGAGAGCCTGCGCACCGGCCGCGCCGTGCGGCTGGACGGATAGGCGGGCATGGGCACGATCCGGCTGACGGCCGCGCAGGCGCTGGTCCGCTATCTTGCGGCGCAGCGCACCACCATCGAGGGGCGGGAGATGCCCTTGTTCGCGGGCTGCTGGGCGATCTTCGGGCACGGCAACGTCGCCGGGTTGGGCGAGGCGCTGCATGCGGCGGGCGACGCGCTGCCGACCTTCCGGGCGCATAACGAGCAGGGCATGGCGCTTGCCGCGACCGCCTTCGCCAAGGCGCGCCGGCGCCGGCAGGTGATGGCCTGCACCAGCAGCATCGGCCCCGGCGCCATGAACATGCTGACCGCCGCAGGCGTCGCCCACGTCAACCGCCTGCCGCTCCTGCTGCTGCCCGGCGACGTGTTCGCCGGCCGAGGGCCCGACCCGGTGCTGCAGCAGCTCGAGGACCCCTCCGACCCCACCGCGAGCGTCAACGACTGCTTCCGCCCGGTCTCCCGCCTGTGGGATCGGATCACCCGGCCGGAGCAGGTGCTGGACGCCCTGCCGCGCGCGGTCGCCGTGCTGACCGACCCCGCCGCCTGCGGCCCCGTCACGCTGAGCCTGTGCCAGGACGTGCAGACCGAGGCGTTCGACTGCCCCGAGAGCTTCCTCGCGCCGCGGCTGCACGCCCCGCGCCGGCCGGGTGCCGATTCCGGCGAGCTGGCGCGGGCGGCGGCGCTGCTGCGCCGGGCGGAGCGGCCGCTGATCGTCGCCGGCGGCGGCGTGCTCTACTCGGAGGCGGAGCGGGCGCTGGCCACCTTCGCCGCGCGCCACGGCGTGCCGGTGGCCGAGACTCAGGCCGGCAAGGGCGCGCTGCCCTGGAACCATCCGTGCAATGCCGGCGCGATCGGCGTCACCGGCAGCGCCGCCGCCAACCAGCTCGCGCGCGAGGCGGACCTGGTGCTCGCGGTCGGCACGCGGCTGCAGGACTTCACCACCGGGTCGCGCGCCCTGCTGCCCGGCGGCGTCCGGCAGGTGCACCTCAATGTCCAGGCGCTCGATGCGGCCAAGCATGGCGGCGTGCCCCTGGTGGGCGACGCGAGGCGCACCCTGGAGGAGCTGGGGGTGGCGCTGGAAGGCCACGCGGCCCCGAAGACGTGGACGGACCACGCGGCGGCGCTCAATGCTGCCTGGAACACCGCGGTCGATGCCGCTACCGCGCCGCCCGCGTCCGGCGCCCTGCCCACCGACGCGCAGGTGCTGGGCGCGGTCAACCGCGCGGCGGGGCAGGAGGACGTCGTGGTATGCGCCGCCGGCGGGCTGCCGGGCGAGCTGCACAAGCTGTGGCGCGTCGGCGCCCCGGGCGGCTACCATGTGGAGTACGGCTTCTCCTGCATGGGCTACGAGATCGCCGGCGCGCTGGGGGTGCGGATGGCGCGGCCCGCCGGCGAGGTGTTCGCGCTGGTGGGCGACGGCGGCTACCTCATGCTGAACTCCGAGCTGCACACCTCGGTCGCGATGGGGCTGAAGCTGATCGTGATCGTGCTCGACAACCGCGGATACGGCTGCATCGCCCGACTGCAGGGCGCTGTCGGCGGCGCCCCGTTCAACAACCTGCTGCCGGGCAACGCGCCCCGGGTGGACTTCGCCGGGCACGCGCGCAGCCTGGGCGCGCTGGCCGAGCAGGTGGACGGGATCGACGGCCTGGAGGCGGCGCTCGCCCGCGCGCGGGCGGCGGAGCGCACCACCGTGCTCGTCATCGCCACCAACCCGGCGCGCGGCACGGCGGAGGGCGGGGCATGGTGGGACGTGGCGGTGCCGGAGGCGTCCAGCCGCGCCGAGGTCCGCGCGGCGCGCACGGCGTACGACGAAGCGTTGGCCGCACGGGACCAAGGAGCGCCTGCATGACCGTTCGCCTCGGCACCAACCCGATCGGCTGGAGCAACGACGACCTGCCGGAGCTGGGCGGCGACACGCCGCTGGAGACGTGCCTGGCGGAAGCGCGCGCAGCGGGGTTCTCCGGCATCGAGAAGGGCAACAAGTTCCCCTCCGACCCGGCGGCGATGCAGGCCGTGCTGGGCCGCCACGGGCTGCGACTGATCTCCGGCTGGTACGGCGCCGAGCTGCGGTTCCGCACCGTGGAGCGGGAGATCGACGCCATGCGGCCGCACCTGGAGCTGCTGCGCGCCTGCGGCTGCGAGGTCATGGTGTTCGCCGAGACCGGCGGCACCGTGCAGGGCCGGCGCGACGTGCCTGTGGCCGACCGCCCGGTGATGGCCGAGGCGGAATGGCCGGGCTTCCTCGACCGGCTGGGCAAGCTGGGCGACTGGATGGCCGGGCAAGGGGTGCGGATCGCCTTCCACCATCACATGGGCACGGTGATCGAGACGGCGGCCGAGATCGACCGCCTGCTGTCCGGCACGCCCCCGAGCGTCGGGCTGCTGCTCGACACCGGGCACCTCGCCTTCGCCGGCGAGGACCCGGCGCTCGTCGCGCGGCGCTGGGCGGGGCGCGTCAACCACGTGCACGCCAAGGACGTGCGGACGGACGTGCTGGCGCAGGCGCGGCGGGAGCGGTGGAGCTTCCTCGACGCGGTGGTGGCCGGGGTGTTCACCGTGCCGGGCGACGGCTGCCTGGATTTCGCGGCAGCTCTCCGCCCGGTCGCGGCGGCGGGCTACGGCGGCTGGCTGGTGGTGGAGGCCGAGCAGGACCCGGCCCGCGCCCACCCGCTCACCTACGCGCGCAAGGGTTGCGCCCATCTCCGGGCCGCGGCGGAGGCGGCCGGGTTCGTGGTGGCGTAGGGCAGCGCCGGCCCGGCGGCATTGGCAGGACAGGCGCGCCGGCGCATCTTGTGGCGGATCGGGATCGGAGGACAGCCATGCCGGGCAGGACCCTGTTCGACAAGATCTGGGACACGCACGTGGTCGCCGACCTCGGGGAGGGCTGGGCGCTGCTGCATATCGACCGGCACCTGCTGCATGACCTCTCCGGCGGGCGGGCGCTGAACGACATCGCGCGGCGCGGCCTGCCCGTGCGCAACCCGGAGCTTGCCTTCGCTACCCCCGACCATGCCGTCTCCAGCGCGCCGGGCCGCACGGCGGCCAGCTTCAAGCCCGGCGAGGCGCTGCATAACGAGCTGCAGCGACGCTCGGCGGAGACCGGGATCACCTTCTTCGACCTCGGCCAGGACGGCCAGGGCATCGTCCACGTCATGGGGCCGGAACTCGGCATCGTGCTGCCCGGCGTGACGCTGATCTGCGGCGACAGCCATACCTGCACCAATGGCGGGCTGGGCGCGCTGGCCTTCGGCGTCGGCTCCTCGGAGCTGACCCACGCCCTCGCCACCCAGACGCTGCGCCAGCGCCGGCCGAAGCGGATGCGGGTGCGGTTCGAGGGCGCGTGCGGGCCCGGCGTGGGGCCGAAGGACCTGATCCTGCACCTGATCGGCAAGTTGGGCGCCAACGCGGGCACGGGCTACGCCGTGGAGTACGCCGGGTCCGCGGTGCGCGCGCTGTCCATCGAGGGGCGGCTGACGCTGTGCAACCTGTCGATCGAGCTGGGCGCCAAGATGGGCCTGATCGCCCCGGACGATACGACCTACGAGTACCTCGCCGGCCGCCGCTACGCCCCCAAGGGTGCGGCGTTCGACCGCGCCGTGGAGGCCTGGCGCGGCCTGCCGACCGACCCGGACGCCGTGTTCGACCGCGAGGAGCGGGTGGATGCGGCCGCGGTGGCGCCCACCGTGACCTGGGGCACCAGCCCCGAGCACGCGATCGCGGTGGACGGCATCATCCCCGACCCGGCCGACGCCGCCGACCCGGAGCGGCGGGCGGCCGGGCTGGCGGCATTGCGCTACATGGGATTGGAGCCCGGCCGGCCGATCGCCGGCACGCCGATCGACTGGGTGTTCAACGGCTCCTGCACCAACAGCCGCCTGTCCGACCTGCGCGACGCCGCGGGCGTGGTCCGCGGGCGCCGGGTCGCGGAGGGCGTCACGGCCTGGGTCGTCCCCGGGTCCGAGCGGGTGCGGCGGGACGCCGAGGCGGAGGGGCTGGACCGGGTGTTCCGCGACGCGGGCTTCGCCTGGCGCGAGGCCGGGTGCAGCATGTGCGTCGCGGCCAATGGGGAGCGGGTGCCGCCCGGGGCGCGCTCGGTCTCCACCTCGAACCGAAATTTCGTGGGCCGCCAGGGGCCGGGCGCGCGGACGCACCTGGCGAGCCCCATGATGGCGGCGGCCGCGGCGGTGACGGGCACTATTACCGATGTGCGGCGGCTGTGAGCATGGACAGCTTCACCGTCCTCGCCGGCGTGGCGGCGCCGCTGATGCGCGCCAATATCGACACCGACACGATCATCCGCATCGAGCGCATGACCGGCACCACGCCTGAGCAGATGGCGCCCTGGGCGTTCGAGTCGCTGCGTTTTCAGGCGGACGGCGCCGAGGACCCCGGCTTCGTGCTGAACCAGGCGCCGTTCCGCGAGGCGCCGATCCTGCTCGCGGGCGACAATTTCGGCTGCGGCTCCTCGCGGGAGGGGGCGGTGTGGGCGCTGAAATACTCCGGCATGCGCTGCGTCATAGCGCCCAGCTTCGGCGACATCTTCTACGGCAGCTGCTTCCAGAACGGCCTGCTGCCAGTGGTGCTGCCGGCCGCGCAGGTCGAGCGCCTGGCCGAGCAGTGCGCCGGCGGCAACGCGCGCGTCACCGTGGATTTGCGCCAGCAGGTCGTCGTCTCGCCGCACGGGGAGCGGATGCCGTTCGCCATCGAGGCGATCCGGCGGGAGGCGCTGCTGGAAGGGCTGGACGATATCGGGCTGACCTTGAAGCAGGACGAGGCCATCGCCGCGTTCCAGGCGCGCGATCGGGTCGCCCGTCCCTGGGTCTGGCAGCCGGGCCAGTAACGGAGAGGACTATCGATGCGCGTGCTCGCGACCGGGTTGCAGTTCCCTGAGGGTCCTATCGCCATGCCGGACGGCTCGGTCCTGCTGGTCGAGATCGCCCGGGAGACGCTGTCCCGCGTCACCGGGGACGGCCGGGTCGAGGTGGTCGCACGGCTCCCGGGCGGGCCGAACGGCGCCGCAGTCGGGCCGGACGGACGCATCTGGGTCTGCAACAACGGCGGCTTCGGCTGGATTCGCGAGCATGGCGGCCATCGCGTCAATGGGCCGAGCGCGAACTACGCCGGCGGCTGGATCGAGGTGGTCGATCCCCGCACCGGCCGCGCCGAGCGCCTGTACGACCGCTGCGGCGGGCACCATCTGAACGGCCCGAACGACCTGGTGTTCGACGGCGCCGGCGGGTTCTGGTTCACCGATCTCGGCAAGAAGCGCGACCGCGACATGGACCGCGGCTTCGTCTACTGGGCCCGCACGGACGGCAGCGAGATACGCGAGGCAGCTAGCGGCCTGTTCACGCCGAACGGTGTCGGCCTCTCGCCCGACGGGCACACCCTCTACGTCGCCGAGACCGACACCGGCCGCCTCTGGTCATGGGACATCACCGGACCCGGCGAGTTGCGGAAGCGTCCCTGGCCGTCACCCAACGGCGGCACGCTGGCGGGCGCGCCCGGCGGCTACACGCGCCTGGACAGCTTGGCGGTCGCCGCCTCCGGCAACGTCTGCGTCGCGGCCCTCGATAGCTGCAGCATCGTGGAGATCATGCCCGGCACGGGGCAGGTGCGGCGCCACGCCATGCCCGACATGTCCGTCACCAATCTCTGCTTCGGCGGGCCGGAGCTGCGCACCGCGTTCGTCACGCTCTCGCATATGGGCCTGCTCATAGCAACGGACTGGCACGAGCCCGGGCTGGCGCTGCACTACCGGGATCAGGCGCCGTGACGATCACCCCCCGATGCGCTGCGCGATCTCCCAGCCGCGCTCCGCCATGCCGCGGTAGCGGTCGCGGTAGCCGATCGCCCGCGGGTCGGCGGCGTTGCCGTCCAGCGCGCGGCGCCACACCCCGGCGATGATCGACGCCAGGCGGAACATCGAGAACGCCACGAAGACGTCGAGCGCCGGCGGCACCGGGCGCCCGGCCTCGGCGCAGTAGCGCGCGACGAACTCGGACTGCGACGGCAGCCCCGGCGGGCTCTCGGCGCCATAGACGCCCGACACGCCATCCGGGCCGGGCGGCAGATGGTAGGTCAGGCAGGCGTAGCCGAGGTCGGCCAGCGGGTGGCCGAGCGTCGCCAGCTCCCAGTCCAGCACGGCGACGACGCGCGGCTCGGCCGGGTGGAGGATGACGTTGCCGAGTCGAAAATCGCCATGCGCGATGGTGGTCTCGTCGTCCGGCGGCAGATGGGTGGGCAGCCACGCCGCGAGCCGGTCCATCTCCGGCATCTCCTCGACCCGCGCCGCCTCCCACTGCCCGGTCCAGCGCGCGACCTGGCGCGCCATGTAGCCGTCCGTCCGCCCGAAGCCTTCAAGCCCCGCCGCGCGCCAGTCCACCCGGTGCAGCGCGGCCAGCACGCGCGCGAGATCGGCATACACCGCCGCGCGGTCCGCCGGGCTGCCGTCCAGCATCACGCGGTCGGGGAACACGCGGCCGGGCACCTGGTCCATGACGAAGAACGCGGTCCCGATGACGGACGCGTCCTCGCACAGCAGATGCACCCGCGGCACCGGCACCGGGCTGCCCTGCAGCGCGTGCAGGATGCGGTATTCCCGCTCCACGGCGTGGGCGCTCGGCAGCAGCCGGCCCGGCGGCTTCTTGCGCAGCACATAGCCGCCGGCCGGCGTGCCGATGTGGAAGGTCGGGTTGGACTGGCCGCCCTGGAACTGCTGAATCTCCACCGCGCCCTCGAAGCCCGGCAGGCGGCCGCGCAGGAAGCGGGCCAGCGCCGCCTCGTCGAAGCGGTGCGCCTCCAGCACCGGCACCAGCTCGGGCGCGCCGCCCATCAGGCGGCGGACCTCGGCGCCGGGGGCGGCACGTCGGCGGCGTTGCGGGCGAGCTTGTACTTCGCCAGCTCCATGCGGCCGAGCTGGAAGCGGTGCACCTCGTCCGGCCCGTCCACGATGCGCAGGGTGCGGGCGATCTTGAACATATGGGCGAGGCCGAAATCCTCGGTGACGCCGGCGCCGCCATGCGCCTGGATCGCCCAGTCGATCACCTGGCAGGCCATTTCCGGCGCCGCCACCTTGATCTCGGCGATCTCGGCCCGCGCTGCCTTGTTGCCCACCGTGTCCATGCGCCAGGCCGTGTGCAGGGTCAGCAGCCGGGCCTGGTCGATCAGGATGCGCGACTTGGCGATGCGCTCGACCATGACGCCCTGGTCGGCCAGCGGCTTGCCGAACGGCCGGCGCTCCAGCGAGCGGCGGCACATCATCTCGAGCGCCCGCTCCGCCAGGCCGATGGCGCGCATGCAGTGGTGGATGCGGCCGGGTCCGAGGCGGCCCTGCGCGATCTCGAAGCCGCGGCCCTCGCCCAGCAGGATGTTCTCCGCCGGCACGCGCACATCCTCGAACAGCAGCTCGCCATGGCCGTGCGGCGCGTCGTCGAAGCCGAACACCGGGAGCATGCGCACGATCGTCAGGCCCGGCGCATCGCGCGGGACCAGGATCATGGATTGCTGGCGATGCTTGTCCGGGCTGTCCGGCGCGGTCTTGCCCATGACGATGAACACGGCGCAGCGCGGGTCCCCGGCGCCGGAGGACCACCATTTCCGCCCGTTGATGATGTAGTGATCGCCGTCGCGCTCGATCCGCGTCTGGATGTTGGTGGCGTCGGACGAGGCGACGTCGGGTTCCGTCATGGCGAAGCAGGAGCGGATCTCGCCCCGCAGCAGCGGCTCCAGCCAGCGCGCCTTGTGCTCCGCCGTGCCGTAGCGCTCGATCGTCTCCATGTTGCCGGTGTCGGGGGCGGAGCAGTTGAACACCTCGCTCGACCACGGGATGCGCCCCATGATCTCGGCCAGCGGCGCGTATTCCAGGTTGGTCAGCCCGGCGCCGTGCTCGGACTCCGGCAGGAACAGGTTCCACAACCCGGCCTCCCGCGCCTTCGGTTTCAAGTCCTCCACGATCGGCACGGGCTGCCAGCGGTCCGGCATCGCCGCCTGCTGCTGGTGGTGCAGCGCGTCGTTCGGGGCGATGTGCTCGTCCATGAAGGCCTGCAGCCGTTCGCATAGCGCCGCAACTCTTGGGGAGTAGGCGAAATCCATTGCTTGTCTCGCTCTGTCAGCCGGATCGAGCGGCAGCGTGCCCCCCGGCGGCGAACCACGCAACCAGCAACTCCAATGCTGCATCGGATGTGGAAGGGGTCGAAGGGCGGCTATGCGCCAAGCGAGTTGTCAACCATCAGGTTGGCGAACCCGGCGCGATCGACCTCGGCGCCGTTCAGCGGTTCGGCGCCGCCACCGTGAGATAGGGCGCCGGCGGCGCCTGGCCCGGGCCAGTGATGGGCGGCACTGCGTTGCGGACCGGCGGCAGGCCCTGCAGGTAGCGCGCGAGGGCTTGCCCGTCCTCATCCGTCAGCGCCGCGTAGCTGCGCCACGGCATGACGGGCGCGAGTTCGCGGCCGTCGGGGCGCACGCCCTGGCGGACCGCGCGGATGATGTCCGCCTCGCTCCATGACCCGAGCCCTGTCTCGCGGTCCGGCGTGAGGTTGGGCGGCCAGAAGATGCCGAACCCTGGCATTTCGAAGCCGATGCCCGATCCCGCGAGGTAGAGACGCGGGTCCGGCTGGCCAGCGAGCGCACCGCCCGTGTGGCAGCCGCTGCAGTCCATGACGGCGGCGAGGTATTCCCCGCGCGGGAGTTGGCGTTGCTGAGCGGGAGCCGTTGCTGCCGCCACGATGGTGGCGAGCGCGCAGGCAGCAACGGCGGGGAATAGGCGCATGGTGGTCTCCTCCTTCCAGAATCTCATAACCATTGCGTTATTGACACGGCTTGCAGCGGTGTCAACCGGCGCGAAGCTGGGCTTCTCAAATGGCACGTCCATCATGATGAAATGATTCAATCCGGCGCCCGAGCTTGCGGCTCACGCGGGCTGGTCGTATCGACGCGGCCATGCTCGATCATCTGAAGGCGAACAACCGGAACTGGGCTGCGGGCAAGATCGAGGCCGATCCGGGCTTCTTCAAGCGGCTCATGGGGCAACAGGCGCCGGCGTATTTCTGGATCGGCTGCTCCGACAGCCGGGTGCCGGCCAACGAGATCGTCGGCCTCGATCCCGGCGAGATGTTCGTTCACCGCAACGTCGCCAACCTCGCGCCGCCGCAGGACGCCAACTATCTCTCGGTGCTGCAGTTCGCCATCGACGTGCTGAAGGTGAAGCACGTGCTCGTCGTGGGCCATTACGGCTGCGGCGGGGTGGCCGCCGCGGTCGATGGCCACCGGCGCGGCCTGGTGGACCACTGGCTGCACCCGGTCCGCGAGGTCCATCGCGACCATAGGGCTGAGCTGGAGGCCATCCCCGATGAGCGCGCGCGCCTCGAGCGGCTCTGCGAACTCAACGTGATGCGGCAAGTGCGGAACGTCGCTTCCGACGTCTTCGTGCAGGACGCCTGGGCGCGTGGGCAGCCGCTCTCCGTCCACGGCTGGGTCTATTCCCTGGCCAACGGCCTGGTCACGGACCTGAACGTCACCGTCAGCCGGCCGGAGGAGATCGACCAGCCGACTGACCCATCGCAGGGAAGGACGACGCCATGAAGGCCGTGCTCTGCCGCGAATACGGGCCGCCCTCGGCGCTGGTGGTCGAGGATGTGCCCGCCCCGCAGCCTGGCCCGGGCCAGGTGCTGCTGCGGGTCGAGGCCTGCGGCGTGAACTTCCCGGACACGCTGATCATCCAGGGCAAGTACCAGCAGAAGCCCGCGCCTCCCTTCGTGCCGGGCAGCGAGGTGGCGGGGGTGGTCACGGCGCTCGGCGAGGGCGTCACGGCGCCCGCGGTCGGCACGCGCGTCGCCGCGACGATGCCCTGGGGCGCCTTCGCGGAGGCGGTCGCGATCGACGCCGCCGCCGCCGTGGAGGTGCCGGAGGGCGTCGCTCCCGAGATGGCGGCGGCGCTGCCGCTCGCCTACGGCACCACGCTGCACGCGCTGCGCGACCGCGCGGCGTTGCAGCCCGGCGAGACGCTGCTCGTGCTGGGCGCCTCGGGCGGCGTCGGGCTCGCCGCCATCCAGCTCGGCAAGCTGCTCGGCGCGCGGGTGATCGCGGCCGCGTCGTCCGAGGCGAAGCTCGCCGCCTGCCGGCGGGAGGGCGCGGACGCGCTGGTGGACTACAGCCGCGAGGGCTGGCGCGAGCAGGTCCGCGCGCTGACCGGCGGCAAGGGCGCGGACGTGGTGTACGATCCCGTCGGCGGACCCTACGCCGAGCCCGCCCTGCGCTCCATCGGCTGGAAGGGGCGCTACCTCGTGGTCGGCTTCGCCGCCGGCGAGATCCCGCGCATCCCGCTCAACCTCGCCTTGCTGAAGGGCTGCGCCATCCTCGGCGTGTTCTACGGCGAGTTCGCCCGGCGGGAGCGGGCGGCGCACCGGGCGGGGCTGGCGCAACTGTTCGCGTGGGTGGCGGAGGGGAGGCTGCGGCCGCACGTCTCCGCCACGTTTCCGCTGGACCAAGCGGCGCAGGCGCTGGAGGCGCTGCTGTCGCGCACCGCTACGGGCAAGCTGGTGCTGCTCACGCAGGCCGCCGGACGATGAGGGCATCGACGGCGACCTGGCGCTCGCCGGCGCAGATCACCGGGTTCACGTCGATCTCGGCGATCGCGTCGCGCTGATCGGCGGCAAGCTCCGACACGCGCTGGACGATTCCGGCGAGCCGGTCGAGGTCCACCGCCGGCATGCCGCGGAAGCCGTGCAGCAAGCGCGCGCCCTTCAATCGGTCGAGCATCCCCCGCGCCTCCGCCGCATCCACCGGGGCGAGGGCGACCACGCTGTCGCGTAGCAGCTCCACGAGGACGCCGCCGAGGCCCACCACCACCAGCGGGCCGAACAGCGGGTCGAGCCGGGCGCCGACCACCAGCTCGATCCCTTGCGGCACCATGGGCTGCACCAGCACGCCGTTGATGCGCGCGTCCGGCGCCGCCCGGGCCGCGTTGGCCATCACGGCGGCGAACCCGGCGCGCACCGCCGCCGCGTCCCGCAGGTCCAGGCGGATCACGCCGGCCTCGGTCTTGTGCGGTAAGTCGGGCGATTCGACTTTGAGCACCACGGGAAAGCCCAGCGCCTCGGCTGCCACCACGGCCGCGTCGGCGTCGGCCGCCAGAAGCTCCTGCACCACGGGTACGCCGTAGGCGGCGAGGACGGCCTTGGCTTCGCGCTCAGTCAAGGTCGTGCCCGCCGCGCGCAGCAGACCGGCAGCGGCAGCGGCGGCTTCCGGAGGGGCGAGCCGCACTGTCGCCGGCCGGCCCGCCGCGCGCCGGGCGCCGCGGGCCTGCCATCCCGCGATGGTGGCGAGGCAGCGGTCCATCGAGCGGAACAGCGCGACGTGGGGGTTGGCCTCGGCCTCCCGCGCGCCGGGGCCTTCGAGCCATTGCGTGGTCCAGACGACGCAGGCCGGCTTGCCCTGCTGCACCGCCAGCTCGCCCAGCATGGCGAAGCGCGGGGTCGCGAAGTCGTAGGCGTAGCCGTTCGGCACGATGAGCGCGCCGTAGGCGGGGTCGGCGAGCAGCGCGCCGGCGCAGTCGCGCAGCGACGCCGGGTCGTTGAGCACCTGCGCGGTGACGTCGCAGGGGTTGCGGGCCGAGCCGAACTCCGGGATGCGCGCTTCCAGCACGGCGCGCGTCTCCGGCCC
>JBBSIT010000011.1:0-18771 GCA_038231995.1 Acetobacterales bacterium
CAGGTGGCGCAGGTCGCGGCCAAGTCGATCCAATTTCCACACGACCAGGGCGTCGCCCTTGCGCAGCGCTTTGCTGCAGGCGGCGAGGCCCGGACGGTCATCCCGCCGGCCGGAGGCGAGGTCTTCGTAGAGGTGCTCGGCGGTGACGCCGGCGGCAAGGAGAGCGTCGCGCTGCAGGTCGAGCACCTGGGAGCCGTCGGCCTTGGAGACGCGCATGTAGCCGATCAGCACGGGGGAACCTTGCTCCATAGACGTCCGAATACGTGACACTCATGCCACAACCCGGATCATCGCCCAGATATGCTCCATAGCCAGTTTCGTCATCAACATCCAGCAACACCCTACTCTGGATGATTGTGGAGCAGGTCACCCAAGAGGGCCCCGGGGGTGATCATTTAGCGATCAAAGAACGCGATCAAATAGCGTTGGAGATGACACGATCAGGGCGGGTTCGCTGGTACAGGCTCGTGGAACGTGTTACACTTTCCGCGAAAGCATGCCCAAACGCCCGAGAACACCCCCTGCCCTGCCCGCGCCGGCCCCGCCGCCGCTGACCAGGTCGCCCGCCCGGAAGGCGGCGTCGGCGCGCAAGGCCGCGGCCCCGTCCCGGCCGGGGCGTCCGGCGAGCCAGGCACCCTCCCCTGCCCCGCAGGTCGGGATGCAGCTGCACACGGCAGAGGGCGCGCGCAAGTACCTGACCGCCAGCGAGCGCGAGGCCTTCCTCAAGGCGGCCGAGCAGGCCGGGCGTGAGACCCGCACGCTCTGCATGACGCTCGCCTATGCCGGATGCCGCCTGTCCGAGGCGCTGGCACTCACCGCCGACCGGGTCGACCTCGCCGCCGGCACCGTGGTGTTCGAGAGCCTGAAGAAGCGCCGCACTGGGATCTACCGTGCCGTGCCGGTGCCCCCTGCCCTGATCGAGGCGCTCGACCTCGCGCACGGCTTGCGCGACCTGCAGGGCAAGCGCGGCCAGGGGCGCGGCGTCCTGCTCTGGCCGTGGAGCCGGATGACGGGGTGGCGGGCGGTGCACGGCGTCATGCGGGCGGCCGGGCCCTCCGGGCCGCACGCCTCGCCCAAGGGGCTGCGGCACGGCTTCGGGGTGGCGGCCGTCTTCGCCGGCATCCCGCTCAACCTGGTGCAGAAGTGGCTCGGCCACGCCCAGCTCTCCACCACCGCCATCTACGCCGATGCCGTCGGCGCCGAGGGGAAGGATATCGCCCGGCGCATGTGGGGGTGACGGTCAGGCAGGATCGTACTGCGTGCCCCTATCGGGACTGTTATGGTGCTGCCCAGGAGGTCCGAATGGACAACACGGTCGACGTACTCATCCCGGTTGACGCCGAGGCTGCCCGCGCTCTCGAAAGCCCGGCGCGTCGAGAGGCGGCCGGCCGATACCTGAGCGGCTTACTGACGGGCGGACACGTTCGCGATGTTCTCGCGGAGGCGATCGCCGACGCCAAGAAGGAGGCGTGCGCGAACGGGCTGACGGACGAGGACGTCGACGCAGAGCTGGAAGTGTGGCGGGCAGAGCGGCACGCTTGATCGTTGTTCTCGACGCGTCGACCTTCGTCTCTGCCGCCCTCAAGCCGAACAGCATCCCTGAACAGGCGCTCCTGCGTGCTGTGAACGAGCCCAACCGGCTCATCCTCTCGCAGGAGGTCGAAAACGAATACCGCGAGGTCATCTCGCGTCCGAAATTCGATCGGTTCGTCTCCATCGCGCGTCGCCGGCGTATCCTCGATATCGTGCTGGTCGCAGCTGCGCGGGTTGGGCCTTTGGTGACCGTGCGGGAGTGCAGTGACCCGAAGGATGACAAGTACCTGGCACTCGCTGCAGCGGGCCGGGCGAACGTCATCGTGAGCAGCGACCAGCGCCACCTGCTCTCGATGCATCCTTGGCGAGGCGTGAGCATCCTGCGCCCGGCGGACTATCTCGCACTGCAGGGGTCATGACGATGCACGAGTTCAACGATCAGAACGTTGTGGGGCCCTCAACGAAGGTTGGCAGGACGCGGAGACCGAGTTCCGGGCAACGAGGAAGACCTTGACCCAGATCGTATCCCATCGCGGCGGGGCGCTGCTCTGGCCCGAGAACAGCCGAACGGCATTTGAGAACACGACGCGCCTGGCCGTGGAGCAGGTGGAGTTCGATGTTCACCCCTCGCGCGACGGCAAGCTGGTGGTGATCCATGACGCGACGCTCGACCGCACGACGAACGGCACCGGACCGGTCGCGGGCCTGGATTGGGCGGAGCTGTCGCGCCTGGTCCTGAAGGGGACGGGCAATGAGCGAATGCTGCTGCTGGACGAGGTGATCGCGATCTTCAAGCCGACCTCGCAGCGTCTGCGGTTGGAGATCAAGGCCGGACCCGGCCGCGTGCCGTATCCTGGGATACCCAGACAGGTCATGGCGGCGTTGCAATGCGCGGGAATGCTGGACCGAACCACTATCACCTCGTTCCAGCTTCCCACGGTTGCTGCCGCGCTACGTCACGGACGCCCCTGGAACGACGCATGGCTTGTCACGCCTGACCTGCTGGCCGATGCCGGCCTGCTCGGCGTGATCGGGCTTGCGAAGACGGCCGGGATCCGGATGCTGGGCATCCGGTCCAACGTGCTGGACGCGTCCGTCGTGGCACAGGTGCGGGCGGCGGGGCTCGGAATTGGCGGCTGGGCCTGCAACGAAGAGGCTGCGATCCGGAAAACGCTGGACCTGGCGGTGGATGTGTTCACCACGGACCGGCCGGACATCGCCCTCCAGTTACGGGATGGTCAGGACAGCGTCGGATCCAGCACGTCCCGCAACCAGTCTCCCACCACGCTGATCGCGTAAGTCGTCACTACGATCACGATACTGGGCGTCAGCAGGATCCAGGGCGCCGCGCTGATATAGGCGCGGCCGTAGCCAACCATGTTGCCCAGGCTGGTCATCGGTGGCTGCACGCCCAGGCCCAGGAAGGATAGCCCACTTTCCAGCAGGATGATGTCGGGAAACGCCAGGGTGGCCGACACGATCAAGGTGGAGGCGATGTTCGGGAGCACGTGGCACAAGTAGACTGCGTGCGGTCGCAGCCCGATCTGCCGCACCGCCATCACATAACCCTGGGAATTGGCCGAGAGCGCCAGCCCGCGCGCCACCCGCGCATGACGCTCCCACCCGTGCAGCCCCAGGAGACCCACGAGCAGCGGCAGCGAGTTGCCGAAGAACGCCAGCACGGCCAAGGCGAGGATGATGAACGGCAGCGCCGCCTGCATGTCCACCAGCATCAGCACTGCCAGCTCGGCGATGCCGCCGCGATGCGCCGACACCAGGCCCAGGGTGGTGCCGAGAACAATGCCTAGCGCCGTCGCGCCGAAGGCGATCAGCAGGCTGATGCGGATCGAGACGATCAGCCGGGACAGCATGTCGCGCCCTAGCTCGTCCGTCCCCAGCGGATGCGCCAGCATGCCACCGAACCCGAATGGCGGTTGCAACCGCGCCCGCAGGTCCAGCGCCGTGATACTGTACGGCCGGATGACGTCCGCCAGCAAGGCGACAGCCAGCATAAGCACCAGCCAGCACAGGGCCATCACGACCCAGGTGGGTACACGGTGGCGCGGCCTGACTGGAAGCGCCGCAGCAGCGGCGGCAGCTGGAACGGAGACCGACATCAGCGGCGCCCCCCTCCTTGACGGAGCCGGGGATCCAGCCAGCCGTACAGGAGATCGACCGACAGGTTGGAGAGCACCATCGTGGCCGAGACCAGAAGCAGGATGCATTGCACCACGGAGAGGTCGCGAGACGCGACCGAGATCACCATCAGCCGGCCCAGGCCGGGCCAGCTGAACACGCTCTCGATGACCACGGCGCCGGCGAGCAGGCCGCCGACCATGAAGCCCACGATGGTGACGATCGGGACGGCGGCGTTCGGCAGCGCGTGCGCCCGCACCACGTTGCGCCACAGCAGCCCCTTGGCGCTCGCGGTGCGGATGTAGGGTTGACTGAGCACCTCTACCATCGAACTGCGGGAGAACCGGGCCAGCACCGCGGCGTGGCCGGCCGCGAGCGTCACCACCGGCAGGATCGCGTTGCTCCATCCATCGCTCCCGCCTGCGGGCAGCCAGCCGAGATGGACCGCGAACACCAGTATGAGCACCGAGGCCAGCACGAAGCTCGGAACGGTGAACCCCGCGACTGCCGCCGCCATGACGCCGCGGTCAACCAGGGTGTTCCGCCGTAAGGCTGCCAGCATCCCGGCAGGGATGCCCAGCGCCAGGCTGAGCAGCAGGGCGGGGATCGTGATCGACAGCGTGGCGGGAATCCGGCCCAGCACCACGGACAGCGCCGGCACGCCTTCACGCATCGAGCGCCCGAAGTCGCCGCGCAGCATGGAACCGAGATAGTCGAGGTATTGGACCCAGATCGGCTGGTCCAGGCCCCAGCTCTCGCGGAACGCCCTGACGGCCTCGGGCGGCGCGTCAGGGCCCAGCAGCACCTGCGCCGGGTCGGAGGAGGCGCGCAGGATGACGAAGGCAAGGGTGACTACTCCCAGGATGGTCAGCATGGCCCGCAGCACGCGCAGCAAGGTGAAGCGGAGCATCAGGCATTCCCTTCCGGCGGGACCGTGGCTAGATGGCATGCGGCCAGCCGCCCGTCCGACAGGGTGCGGAGCGCCGGCACCTCCGTCCGGCACCGCGGGACGGCTTGATCACAGCGTGGGTGGAACGGGCAGCCGGAGGGACGGGCGGCCGGGTTCGGCGGCTCCCCGGACAGCAGCACGCGTGGCCCGCGCCGGGTGGGATTGGGCACCGAGGCCAGCAGAGCGATGGTGTACGGGTGGCTGGGGGCAGCGAAAATGCGGTCCGGGTCGCCGCGCTCGACGATCGTGCCCAGGTACATCACCGCAATCTCGTGCGCGAGCAGCCGGACGACCTTCAGGTCGTGGCTGATGAACAGCATCGCCAGCCCGAACTCGGCCTGCAAGTCGGCCAGCAGATTGATCACCTGCGCCTGGATGGAGACGTCCAGCGCGGAGATCGGCTCGTCGCAGACCAGCAGCTCCGGGTTCGTGGCCAGGGCACGGGCCAGCACGGCGCGCTGGCGCTGCCCTCCGGACAGCTCGTGCGGATACTGCGTTGCTTGATCTGGGCGCAAGCCGACGGCCCGCAGCAGCTCCTCAACCCGGCGCTCGCGCTCGCCGGGCGGTACCGTCCCGTGCACGCCGAGCGGCTCGGCCACCTGTCGCCCAATCGGCAGGCGCCGGTCGAGCGATCCGAGAGGGTCCTGGAACACCAGCTGCATGCGGGCCCGCAACGCGCGCCAGGCCTGAGTGTCCTGCGGCGGCATGGCGACGCCGTCGAAGCGGACCTCGCCATCGTCCAGCGGCTCCAGTCCCAGGGCGAGCCGTCCGGTGGTGGACTTGCCGCAGCCGGACTCGCCGACCAGGCCGAGCGTTCGGCCGCGCTCCAGCTCCAGCGACACGCCGGCGACCGCCTGAACCGGCGGCCCGCGGTGCAGCAGGCTGCGATGGCCGGGGTAACTGCGCCGCACCCCGGTAAGCGACAGCAGGGTCATGCCGCCGACGTCTCCGGCACCCGGGCGCATTCGGCGCGAATGCAGGCGACGTCGTGGCCCTGCCCCAGGCTGCGCAGGGGCGGCGGCGCATCGTCGCACGCACTGATCGCATCCGGGCAGCGCGGTGCGAAGGCGCAGCCCGGCGGCAGGCGCCACGGCTCCGGCACGCTCCCTGGGATCGCACGAAGCCGGTGCCGCGGACCCGAGTTGGGCGGCATGGCGCCGAGCAAGCCGCGCGTGTAGGGATGCAACGGGTCGACGACGATCCGGTCCGCTGCGGCGGTCTCCACTACGCGGCCAGCGTACATCACCGCCACACGGTCACACACCTCGCCGACGACGCCCAGGTCGTGGCTGATCAGCACCAGCGCCATGCCGAATTCCCGGCGCAGGCGGTCCAGCAGGTCCAGGATCTGCGCCTGGATGGTCACGTCCAAGGCCGTGGTCGGCTCGTCGGCGACCAGCAGGTCAGGCCGTCCGGCCAGCGCCATGGCGATCATCACCCGCTGGTTCTGGCCGCCGGACATCTCGTGCGGGTAGGCGTCCAGCCGGCGGCGGGCATCCGGGATACCGACCAGCTCGAACAGCCGGCCCGCCTCCGCCCGGGCCTGCGCCCCCGCAAGGCCGCGGTGCAGGCGCAGCACCTCCACGACCTGCGCGCCTACCTTCCGCACCGGGTTCAACGCGCTGATCGGGTCCTGGAAGATCAGCCCGATCCGCCCGCCGCGGATGTCGGACAACGCCCTAGGCCCAGCACGGAGGATGTCCTGCCCGTCCAGCAGCACCTGGCCGGACACGACGGCGGAGGTTGGCAGCAGACCCAGCGCCGCCAGCCAGGTGACGGACTTGCCCGAACCGGACTCGCCCACCAGCCCCAACGCCTCACCGGGCAGAATGTCCAGGTCGATGCCGTGCAGCACCGGGACCGGCCCGAAGCGCACCTTCAGCCCTCGCAAGCTGACCAGCGCGCTGGTCAGGTCAGCCACGCACCCTGTCTCCCCAGTTGTGGGCGCGGAAATCCATCTCGAACGCCGGCGCTGGCTTCCAGCGGATGGAGCGCAGCTTGCCCGTGAATACCGCGGACTGGTGCAGCACGGTGTAGGCCGGGTCCTCGCGCTCCGCGATCTGCAGCATCCGCGCGAAGGCCTGCTGCCGCTTCGCCCTATCGGTGCCGTTCACCAGCTCCGCGGAGAGCTGGTTCATCTCGGTGTTCGTCCACTCCCCCGTCTGCTGCTGCTGGCCCTGCGGCCCGTGCTGGTTCACGATCGAGGACACGGGATCGTTGAATCCGGCGCTGTTCGACCAATCGTGCACGCCGCGCTTGCCGGCCCGGTCCCAGATCTGGGACCAGTTCTCTTTCATCTCGATCGGCACGTTCAGCCCGACCTGGGACCACATCTCGGACAGCACCTGCGCGGTCGCTGTCTGGTTCGTGTAATAATCGTTCAGCAGTCGGTACGGGATCGGGTCGCCCTTGTAGCCGGCCGCCTTCAGCAGGTCGCGCGCCTTCTGCTGGTCGTACTCCGGCACCGACCAGCCCGGCACGAACATGTAGTCGTAGAACTCCCATTGCAGCCCAGGCGGCACGCGCGTGCGGCCCAGCCATAGGCTATCCACGATCTGCTTGCGGTCGATCGCGTGCGTCATGGCCTGCCGTACCCGAGGGTCGCGCAGTGCGGTGTCGTACTTGTCGAATACCGTCAGTCGGTGGTTCGGGATCAGCCCGCCCACCACGTGCAGGCGCGCATCGCCTTCGACCGTGCGGATCTGGTCCGGCGGCAGATCGCAGGCGAACTGGAAGTCACCGGCCCGCAATCCGTTCACCCGCTCCGGCACCTCCGGCACCTCGACGAAGCGGATGGTGCGCAGCGGCGGGCGCCCGCCCCAGTACTCGTCGAACGCCTCCAGGACCAGTTCGCGGTTCGGGGTGTAGCTGCGTACCCGGTAGGGGCCGGTGCCCACCGGGCCGCGTCCGTGGTCCAGCCAGGTCTTCGCGGACTCGAAAGCGCGGCGGCTGATGATCTCGCTGCCGAGCGCGCTCAGCCGCCCTTCCAGCGTCAGGTCGGGCGTCGCGTTGACGAAGCGGACCGTCAGCCGGTCCACCACCTCCACCTTCACCAGGGACGGCCAGATCCGGCGGGCCACGGGGGGCACCTGCGGCGGCAGTGCCTTGCCGGCCTCATCGAATCGGCGCCGTTCCGTGAGGCTCAGCGTCCGATCCATCCCCGCCGGCGCCGTTGCCCCGAACATGTGCTCCGGCCCGAAGGTGAAGGCGACGTCCTCGGCCGTCATCTCGTCGCCATTGTGGAACTTCACGCCGGGCCGGAGCGAGACCTCGATGGTCTTGTCATCGATACGGCGCGTCCCGGTCGCCAGCATGGGCTTGGCTTCAAGCTGCCCTTGCAGGTCCTGGCCGATCAGCAGCTCAAGGTATGAGTTGCAGATGCGGCGCTGCACGTTGGATTGCTCGACCAGCGGATCGAGCGTCGTGCTGGTGGCCAGCATCTGGACTGCGATCCGGATGTCCGGCCGCTGTTCTCCCTGGGCAATGGCGAAGCGGGGCAGCGCAAGCGCGCCGCCGCCCGCAGCTATCTTCAGGGCATCTCGGCGCCCGATGTTCGGCATGGCGTGCTTCCTCCCTGTGGGTCTGGCCTCGTTTCCAGGCCTTGTCCCGACCGGTAGCGCCCGAGGCTCCGGTCGGCATTCACCAGGCGCCACGATAGCGCTTTCTGTGCGTAGTCACGGACCAATTCGGCCCGGCTGGGGTCGGCGGCCAGATTCAAGAACTGGTGTGGGTCTGCCTTCAGGTCGAAGAACAAGGGGGGCAGCGCCGCGAAGTGGACGTATTTGTAATGCTCGTCCTGCACCACACACAGGCTGCACTCGTCCAGCTTCAGGCCCAAGTCACGCTCTGGCGCCGAGTAGTACACGTCCCGGAAATCGTATTCGTAATGCACCCCGGTCCGCCAATCAGTGGGCGGGGCGCCCCTCATCAGGGGCAATAAGCTGCGGCCGTCGCAGCCCGGGGGAGGCTCCCCGCCGAGCCAGTCGATGATCGTGGGCATGACGTCGATCGATTCGGTGAAACTCCGATCCACCCGGTCTCGATGACCCGGGGTCCGGGGATCGCGGATGACTAGCGGGATCCGGAAGCTCTCGTCGAAATAGCCGATCTTGCCGAGCAGATGATGATCGCCGAGCTGCTCGCCATGGTCGCTGGTGAAGATCACCAGCGTGTCGTCCCACTGCCCCGTCTCCTTCAGATAGGCGAAGACCCTGGCGAGGCAATCGTCAACCTCGGTCATCAGACCGTAATAGGTGGCCCGCATCTGCTGGATCTCGGCCGCGCTCATCGCGCCCACGGCGCCCTGGCCCTGCTGGAAGAACGATCCTTGCTGGGTGGTGCGTAGATAGAAGTCCAGCAGCGGATGCTGCCGCGCCTCCTCGTCCACGGTGGCGGCTCGGATCGGCGGCGCCATGTCCTCCGCGCGATACATGTCGTGGTACGGCGCGGAAGCGACGAAGGGCGGATGTGGGCGCCAATAGCCAAGGTGCAGGAAGAACGGCTTGCCGTTGCGCCCCTTCAGGTAGGTCAGCGCCCGGTCGGTGAAGAAGGCGCTGTCCGACAGCTCGGCCGGCACCCGGGCCGGCAGGTGGGTCGCGCCAGCGACGACGTCCTGACCTTCCGGCAGCCAGATGTCCTCTCGTTGGTCCGGCAGCTTGAAACCCTGGTGGGCAAGCCAACCGAAGTAACCCTCCATGCCCGAACCGAACGCACCTACGGGCTTGAACCCGTCCATGACATCGCCAAGGCCGATGAAGCGGGGGTCGCGCTGGGTCGTCGTGGCAGGGTCGGGTGTCGTGGTGGTGTAGCCGACCAGCGCCGGGTCGTAGCCCAGGTTGCGCAGCGCCTGGGCCAGGTTCACGTGCCGGGCATTCAGCGGGATGGTGTTCTGCACGGCCCGGTGGTTCATCTGATAGAGGCCGGTCAGCAAGCTGGCCCGGGCGGGACCGCAGGGCACCGTGGTCGTAACGTGGTTGGCGAAGGCGACCCCGTCGCGGCAGAGGCTGTCGATGATCGGAGTCCGCAGATGCGGTGTGCCGAGGGCGGGCATGCAGTCCGCACGCCACTGATCCACCACGACCAGCAACACGTTCCGTCGCATCCTGCCTCCCCGTTTCGCTGAACGCTGACAGTTTTCTTTGCCGCCAGCAACGGGCGAGATGCTACCCGCGCACCGGCCGCAGGCGCGGGTCCAACCGGTCGCGCACCCAGTCGCCCGCCAGACTCATGGCGAGCGTGGTCAGGAAAATGACGACCCCGGCGGGAACGCCGATCCATGGCGCGGATATCAGGTAGTTCCGTCCCTCTCCCAGCATCAATCCTAGGCTGGCGCGCGGCGGCTGCACCCCGAGGCCAAGGAAGCTGAGCGACGTCTCCAGCAGGATCGTCTCGGGGAAGCTCAGCGTCACTTGCACGATGAGCACGCCCGCGATGTTGGGCAGCACGTGCCGCAGGTAGATCCGCAGCGGGTGGGCACCCAGGCCGCGGATGGCGCCGGCGTAGCCGCGCGCATTGGCCGCCAGGACCTGGCCCCGGGTGATGCGGGCATAGACCTCCCACCCATGCAGCCCGACCACGAAGACGAACAGGGTGAAGCTGTTGCCGAAGAACGCGAGCACGGCCAACGCGATGATTAGGAACGGCATGCTCGCCTGGAAGTCCACCAGCGCCATCACCGCGCTTTCCACCAGTCCCCGGAAATGCGCGGCGACCACACCCAGCGTCGTGCCGAGCACCGCGCCGATCCAGGTGCCGAACAGGGCGATCAGCAGACTGACCCGCATCGCCGACAGCAGCCGGCTGAACACGTCGCGGCCCAGGTGGTCCGTGCCGAGCAGGTGCCCGGCCGGCCCACCTAGCAAGCTGGGCGGCTTCAGCCGCTGCAGCAGGCTCTGCCGCGTGGGGCTGAACGGGCTGATCCAGTCCGCGCACAGCGCCAGCACCACCGACAGGGCCAACCAGCCTAGCGAGAGCCCGATGATCCAAGGCACGCGGCCCGGCGCGAACCGACGCGGCCAGGCAAGCCGCCGGGATGGGAGTGCCGCGCTCATCTCGGGGCGCGCGGGATGGCGGAGCGGATCCGCGGGTCGATCCAGCCGTATAGCAGGTCGATCAGCAGGTTCACCGCTACCATGGTGAAGGACACCAGCAGCACGATCGTCTGGACCACGGCCAGGTCGCGCTGCGAAACCGAGTTGACCAGCAGCAAACCGACGCCGGGCCAGCCGAACACCTGCTCCGTCACGATCGCGCCGCCGATCAGGGCGCCGACGCGCAGGCCGACGATGGTGACGATCGGGATCGCTGCATTCGGCAGCGCGTGCCAGGCGATGCGCCGCCAAACCGGCAGGCCCTTCGCGCGCGCCGTCCGCATGTAGGGCTGGCGCAGCACCTCCAGCATCGACGACCGGGTGAACCGCGCGATCGCCCCGGCGCCTGCCGTGCCCAGAGTCAGCGCCGGCATGACGAGATGCCGCCAGGTCGCGTTCCCGGCGCTTGGCAGCACCTGCAGGGTGAGCGAGAACAGGATGATCAGCAGGATGCCGAGGAAGAAGTTCGGCATGCTGTGACCGAAGATCGTGAACGCCATGGTCAACCGGTCCACTGCCGTTCCCCGCCGCAGTGCGGCGAAGATGCCGCAGGGAATACCGATGACCAGCATGATGCCCAGCGCGGTGCCGCCCAGCACCAGCGTGGGCGGAACATGTTCCAGCACCACCTCCAGCGCATCCCGGTTGTCGCGGAACGAGAAGCCCAAGTCGCCGCGCAGTATGCCCCCCAAATAGAACAGGAACTGCTCGGGCAGCGGCTTGTCCAAGCCCCAGCGCGCCCGGTACGCTTCGATCACCGGCAGCGGCGTGTCGTCCGGCAGCATGATCCGCGCGGGATCGCCGGACAGCCGGAGCACGACGAAGACGAACGTGACCGCGAGCAGCAGCGTCAGCGCGCAGCGCAGCACCGTCCCGACGATCCGCCTCATCCCGCGTGACTCGACCAGCCGTGGTCGGTGATGGCGACGCCATCGCGTACCCATTGATGCAGCGTCTGCCGGTGCGGTCCGGCCTGGGCTTCCAGCGTGCGCGTGGTGAACGCCGGCGGCTTGCCGGCCGGCGCGGTCAGCCCCTCCGAAAGCACCCGGCCCACCATTCCGCCGGCAGGCAGGCCGAGTATGTGCAGCAGGGTGGGCGCGATGTCCGGCAGCCAGCAGGGCAGCGACGTGCGCCGCGTTCGCGCGAAGGCCGGCCCGGCGCCGGCGAGCACGGTGGACAGCTCGCCCCGCTGCACCCCGCCATGGATGCCTCCACCCTGTTTGATGGAGCGCGAGAACAGGCAGCTTCCGGCAGGATCATCCGAGTCCCGGTCGGCCGCCAGAGTGAACACGACGTCCGCTGCCCGAGCATGACCTCCACCTACGGCGCTCAGGTCGAAGGTGCCGGGGATGGCGCCGGTGCGGCCATCCCCGCCCGGCGTGAAGATCAGCCCGCACCAGGGCGCCTGCGACAGCAGCTCCACCAGCGCGGCCTGGCGGGCCGGCGACGGTGCGTGGAAGTGCACGCTGGAGACATAGCCGGGCACCAGTTCCCCGGCCAGGTCGGGCAGCAGGGCGGCCACGTCCACCTCCTCCCGCCCGGTGATCTGCCCATGATCCGACATGACCAGGATATTCTCCGGACGGTTCTCCGGCGACGCGCGCCACCAGTCCAGCACTGAGCCGAAGGCGCGGTCCGCACCGGCCTGGGACTCTGCGGTTTCCGCCGCCAGCACGCCGAAGCGGTGGGAGGTGGAATCCGGGTCGGAGAACCACATGATGGCCAGCGCCGGGCGCAGCATGGGATACACGTGCTCTGTCAGGACCTGCACGGCGTAATCCAGGCGCGCCGTGTTCGGGGTCGCGCCTTGCGGCACCGGGCCGAAACGCTGGATCACCGCCTCGGCCGCCGCAGACGGCACACTGGCGGCTGGGCCATAAGCGGAAAATACGAAGTGTCCCAGTGCCGCGGCCTTGTGGTTCATCAGCAGGGTTGCGCCGGGCATGCCGGTGCTCACCACCGCCATCGTCTCCCCCGCTGCGGCGAGCCGCTCGCCCAACGAGGCCCGGTCCAGCAGCAGCCCGGCCGCGTCCGCTGCACGCAGGTCCTCCTGCTGGGCGGTGTTGAAGGTCCGGCCCTGCACGACCGCGCGATGGATGAACTCGTTGGCGACGATGCCATGCGCGCCCGGCGGGCAGCCGGTGACCAGGCTGGAGATGCAGACCCTCGTCTCACTGGGGAACACGCTGCGGCTGAGCGTGAAGTCGGTGCCTTCGGCCATGAAGCAGGCGAGGTTCGGCATCAGCTCCGGCGTTGCGCGGTCACGCCGCAGCCCGTCGAACGTGACGATCAGCGTGCTGCCGGGCCTCATGGGCCGGTCCCTGCCAGGATTGCGCGTGCGCCGGCGGGATCGTCCACCAGGAACCCGGCCGCCCCGGCACGCGCCATCGCGGCCAGGGAGACGGGGTCCAGGATGCCCACCTCCCGGCCGGTCTCCGGCCCGCCGGTCGTCACCCAGGCCGGACGGCCCCGCGCCGCTAGCCGGCCAAGCCGCTCGAGCGTGGCGTGGCGCTCCCACAGGCGCAGCACCTCACCGCCCGCCGCCTCCAGCGCCGCATCCGACTCCGGATCGAGCAGCAGCCCCAGGATGCGGAAGCTGCACAGGTTGCGCATCACCGGGATGGATGCCATGGCGCGCAGACCGGCGAACACGGTGCTGGCGGCACGCCGGGCGGACACGGTGCGGGCGATCAGCGCCAGGGTATCCGGCCGCTCGTCCTTGATGTCCATCACCAGCGGCATAGAGGCGGGCACGGTTTCCAGCAGGTCCACCAGCCGCGGGGCCACGGGTTCGCCGGCCACCAGGATGGGCGCCAACTCCGCCCAGGCGCAGTCCGCGATGCGTTCCGGGCGTCCGGCGATGCGCGAGAGGTCCGGGTCATGGCAGCACACCAGCTCGTCGTCGGTGGTGCGGCGGATATCGGCCTCGATCGCGTAGGCGCCGGCGGCGATGGCGGCGGTCCAGGAGGCCGCGCTGTTCTCCCGCTTCGCCGCGGAATGTCCTCGATGCGCGATCACGAGGGGTATGATTACGGACACTCCGATCCTCCTGTCACGCGCTGCCAATGGAAGCAGGCGACGCCATGGCCGTCGATAATCTCGAAAGGAGGGGCGTCCTGCCGGCACTCCGCGGTGGCGAACGGGCAGCGCGGATGGAAGGCGCAGCCGGCGGGCGGATCAAGCGGACTTGGCGGCTCCCCGGACAGGCCCAGGCGCTCCCGCCGCTCCCATGGGACGGCAACCGGGATCGCCGCGATCAGGGCGCGCGTATAGGGGTGGAGCGGCCGGTCGAACACGGTGTCCGCCGGGCCGCTCTCCACGATCCGGCCGAGATACATCACCGCGATCCGGTCCGACATGTGCCGCACCACGTCAAGGTCGTGCGAGATGAACAGGTAGGCCAGTCCCAGCCTATCGTGCAGGGCCTTCAGCAGGTTCACCACCTGGGCCTGGACGGAGACGTCCAGCGCGCTGACCGGCTCGTCGCACACCACCAATCGCGGTTCCAGCACCAGGGCGCGGGCGATCACCGCGCGCTGCATCTGCCCGCCGGAAAGCTGGTGCGGCAGACGCTGTCCCAGCCCGGCCAGGCCCACTGCCTCCAGCATCGCCGCCACGTGCTGCCGCCGCTCCGCACGGGGCAGTTTGGCGTGGATCAGAAGCGGCTCCGCCACCTGGTCCGCGATGGCGATACGGGGATCCAGCGCATTCTCCGGGTCCTGGTGCACCACCTGCACCGTCCGTCGCTGCCGGCGCCAAGCGCTCGTGCCGACCCGCGCCAGGGCGGCCCCACCCATCTTCACCGTGCCCTCGCTAGGCGTCTCATTGCCCGCCGCCACGCGCCCCAGAGTGGATTTTCCGCTGCCGCTTTCCCCCACCAGGCCCAGGATCTCGGCCGGCGCGATCTGCAGGTCGATGCCGGTCAGCGCGTTCACCCAGCGCCGGCGCCCGGCCGGGTAGCGCACGCTGACGCCTTCGATCCGCACCGCCGATACGGTCATGCCGCCCTCGATGCGGTCTCGGCGAAGTGGCATGCCGCCGCGGCCTCGGCCCCGGTGGGGAGCAGCGGCGGGACGGTCGCGCAGACCGGCGCCGCTTGCGGACAGCGGGGCGCGAAGGCGCAGCCCGGCGGGCGCTGCCCCGCCAGCGGAACTGTGCCCTCGATCGCCGGCAGCAGCCCGACGCGCCGGTTCGCTCCCACGCGGCACGCCATCAGTGCGCGGGTGTAGGGGTGCTGCGGGCGCCGAAACAGCGTGTCCACCGGCGCGGTCTCCACGATGCGCCCGGCGTACATCACCGCGACACGGTCGGCGATCTCCGCCACTACGCCCAGGTCGTGCGTCACGAAGACCAGCGCCATGCCGGACTCCCGCGCCAGCCCGCCCAGCAACCGCAGGATTTGCGCCTGGATGGTCACGTCCAGTGCGGTAGTCGGCTCGTCGGCGAACAGCAGCCTGGGACGGCACGCCACGGCCATGGCGATCATCACGCGTTGGCCCATGCCGCCGGAGATCTCGTGCGGGTAGGACCGGTAGCGGCGCGCCGGATCGGGGATGCCGACCTCGGCCAGCAGCTCGATGGCCCGCCGCTTCGCCGCACCGGCGCCCAGGCCGCCATGGGCGACCAGCGCCTCCGCGACCTGGTCGCCGACGCGGTGCACCGGGTTGAGTGACATGCCGGGATTCTGGAAGATCATCGCCACATCGCGCCCGCGCAGTTGGTTGAGCGCAGACTCCCGAAGACCGACCACCTCCTGCCCGAACATGCGCACGCTGCCCGCCTGCACCGCCAGCGGTGGTTCCAGCAGACCCATCGCCGCCAGGCAGGTCAGGCTCTTGCCGCAGCCGCTCTCGCCGACCAGGCACAGCGTCTCCCCCGCCTGCACCTGCAGGGAGACGTCCTGCACCAGGGCCACCACACCGGCCGAAACGGTCAGGTCGGACAGTTGCAGCACCGGCTGCGTCACGGCCGGATCAGCTGAAGGAGAGGTTATAGTTCCGCAGGTCCATGTAGTAGAACGTGTAGGGCTGCCATTTGACGTCCTTGCGGACGCCGTAGGCCTCCACGGGCCGGTACAGGATCGTGCCAGGCGCCTCGTCCTCCCAGATGTCCAGCAGCTTCTGAAAGGTATCCCGCCGCTGCGCGGGTTCGGCCGCAGCTTCCAGCGCGTGACCCAGCTCGTTGAACCGGTCCGGCGCCTTCCAGGTCCCCCAGACTTTCTGTGCGTTGCCATCCGGTCCCCATCCGATCCAGATCGCGCCGACCGGGTCGGGGTAGCGGGTGGAGTTGGACCAGTTGCGGACCATCAGCTTGTCCAGCGGCAGGCGATCCACGTTCTCCGCCAGTTGGATCTCGCCCTTGATCCCGACGGCCTCCCACATCTCGATGATGGCCTGCGCCGCCGGCTGGGCATTGGTGTAGTAGTTGCCCTGCGTTGCGTAGGTGATCGTCTCGCCTTTGTAGCCGGCCTGCTTCAGCAGAGTCCGCGCCCGGTCGGGATCGTATTCCATCCGCTTGCGGGCGGGATCGTACAGCGCGCCGAATTCCGGGAACTGATGCCCGCGCGGCACCTCGGCCTTGCCATTCCATAGCGCCTTCACCAGCAGGTCGCGGTCGATCGCCAGGTTCAGCGCCTGCCGCACGCGTTTGTCCCGCAGCACCGGGTTCGTCGTGTTGTAGACCAGCACGTGCACGTTCGCGAGGACGACGGTCCGCGCCTCCACGCCGGGGTAACGCGCGATGTCGGTGACCTGGTCGGGCTCGACGTTGGTGATGATGTCGAACTCGCCGCTGACCAGGCCGGCCAGACGCGCTGCGGGCTCCGGCACCTTGCGGAACGTGACCCTCGGGGCCGCCGGCGCGCCGCCGAAATACGGTGCGAACGCGTCCAGCACGATCCGCTGGTCGGCCCTGTACTCGCTCAGCTTGTAGGGACCGGTGCCGACCGGGTCGCGCACCGTCCCCGAAGCCGCCTTCGCCTGCGAATTCTTCTTGTTGATGATCCAGGACGCCCAGGACGCCAACCGCTGCTCCAGCAACGGGTCGCGCACGCGCGTGTTGAAGCGGACCGTCAGAGGGTCAAGCGCCTCCACCCCGGTCAGCACGCCGAAATAGGCCCGCCCCTCCGGCAGATACGCATTCGGGCCGGTCATTCGCTCCGGCGAGAAGGTGAAGGCGACGTCCTCGGCGGTCAGCGTGTCGCCGTTATGGAAGCGCACGCCGGGGCGCAGCTTCACGTCCAGCCCGCCATCCGCGTTACGCATCCAGCTTTCGGCCAGGCCGGGTACGAGTTTCGCGCCGCCGCCGCCGGGTTCGGACAGGAAGTCCCGCCGAATCAGGGTGTCGAACATGGAATAGGTGATCCGGGTGCCCGCGTTGGACAGCTCGCGCCCTGGCTCTAGCGTCGCTGGCAGGTCGGCGACGCCGACGGTCAACGCGCGGCCCGGCGCAGCCCACGACGGAGACGGGCTGGAAATGCCCGCAAGCGCAACCCCGGATGCTGACGTCAGCAGATGCCTGCGAGTGATCACGTTCCCTCCTCTGGGAGCCGCCCTACGCCGCCTCTATCGGGCGGTCCGGGCCACAGCGTGCCAGCGGCCCGGTAGCAATGGAAGCCGGTTTCCGGACCACCCCCAGTCGCAACGGTGCGGTATCATCGCGCGAGCCCGTCGATTCCATCAATTATGCCAATCAGGTCCGAGAAGCGCGGGATCAGCCAATCCGCCCCAAGCTCGGAGTAGGGATGCCGCGCATAGCCATAGGTGACCGCTACTGTCCGCAGCCCGGCCTGGTGCCCGGCGTGTACATCGTGCTCGTTGTCGCCCACCATGATCGTTGTGTCCGCGCTCGCCCCCATGCGCGCCAGCGCGTCTCGCACATGCCCGGGATCCGGCTTGCGCACCGGCGCGCTGTCGCCGCCGCTGATGCCGCGGAACAGTGGCGCCAGCCCGAGCTGGTCCAAGATGGCTTGGGTGGCGCGAGCCGGCTTGTTGGTGCAGATCCCCAGCGTCAGTCCGCGGTCAACAAGGGTGTGCAGCGTCTCCGCGACACCGTCATAGGCGTGCGTCAGCACCGCGGGCGCTGCCATGTAGAACTCCAGGAACCGACCCTCCGCCCTATCCAATCCGGCTTCGTCTTGCGGATCGCCGGCAGCCGCGAGCGCCCGCTGCACCAGCTTGCGGGTGCCGTCGCCGATCATCTTCTTGACGGAAGGCAGAGTCGCTTCCCGCAGTCCCCGTTCCGCTAGTAGCCGGTTTACCGCGGCGCGCAGATCGGGGGCGCTGTCGATCAGCGTGCCATCCAGATCGAACAGGACGGACTTCAGGCATGGTGTCATGGGGGCGTTGCCTCTTTGTAGTTTCTGGCAGCGATCATATCCTGGACAGCCGCAGCTGACGCGAACCGGATATTCCTCACCACGCCGTGCAGCTGCGATCGACTGAAGAGATACTGCTGAGCAGATAGCTCGTCGCTTCGCTCGCGAGATGCAGCTTTAGCGAAGCGGCCTCAGCGGGTTCGCCCATACGCCGCAGCAGGTCGGGGGCGGAGGAATATCCGCGGCCCTGCCCCGCCCCTTTCCCCTGCCGCCTTACAGGAAGTCCTTCCCTGCGTGATCGTCGAAGACGCGGGCGTCGCGCACGTAGGTGCTGAGCACCTGGAGGCTCTTGTGCCGGCTGACCTCCTGCATCTTGAACACCGACGCCCCGGCGCGGGCGGCCGAGGTGAGAAAGCCCGCGCGCAGGGAGTGCCCGGCGAAGCCGGCCGGGTCGTAGCCGGCGGCGGCGACCCGGGCCTGCACGGTGCGTGCGACCGAGCGGTCGGACATGGGGGCGGCGAGCACCTGGCTGCCCGCGTTGGACAGCCGGCGGAACAGGAAGCCGTCCGTGATCTCACCACGCGCCAGCCACGCCTCGAGGCGCGCGACGGGGTGCAGCCGCCGTCCCTCGCTCAACTTGAACACCACAGAATGCGAAGTGGTTGGGCGGGTTGCGGAATCCAGGAAATTCAGGGTCGCGTGGCACTACGCCGCGGCCTGCCGCGGCGCTTCGGTGAGGCGGGCGGCTC
>JBBSIT010000012.1:0-18085 GCA_038231995.1 Acetobacterales bacterium
GTTCGCCGTCCTCCGCACGCTGATCTCAACCGCAAGAAAGCAGGGCTGGGATTTGCTGGCCGCCCTGACAGGCCAACCCGACAACCTGGTCGCCGAACTGCGGATCACTTGAGCTTTCCGCGACAACCTGGACAGTTACCAATATCGAAGACCGCCCTGCATGGATCGCCGCGGCGGCGCCTCTCCAGAACACCTGGGCTCAGGCAAACAATTTCGAAGCAGAGCTCGCGCAGGTCAGGAAGATGTGCGTCTAGGGCGAAGAACCCTCCAGCGGTCTTGAGGTGATGAGTCCCGACGAGTTGGTCGAAGAAGCCGTGGAGCGCCCGCTTTGGCCGCATCTGGTCGTCGGGGCCTTCCCATCAGCGCCGCGCTGGCTGATCTTCTATGACAGGCTTCTGGGTGTTCTCCTCAAGGGCGCATCGCTGATTGCGGTTACAGCGTTCATGTTGATCCTCGGGATCGTTGTTGCAGGAGTCGTATTCCGCTACGTGCTCAACGATCCGCTGACGTGGTCGGAGACCCTCGCCCTTTGGGCCATGATATGGCTGGTCTTCGCGGGCACTCCGGTCCCGCTTGCGCGGAGCAGCCATTATGCTGTGGAGGCGCTGGTCGTGAAATTCCCAGAGGGGGTCCAACGGTGGCTCGCCCTGGCCGTGACGGCGCTGGGGTTGCTGTTCTGCGTCCTGCTCGCGGGACACGGGTTCTGGCTGACCAACCAGAATAGAGCGCAGATCGATCCGACGCTCGAGGTTCCGTTCGCCTTCTCCTATGCGGCCGTCCCCACCGGTTTTGCCCTCATGGCTGCCATTCTGCTGCGGAACTGTCTCGTCGTCCTTCTGCTCATCCGTCGAGGCCAGTGAGGTGACGCTGCTCGTCCTGTTTGGCGTCTTCTTCTTGCTTCTGGCGGTTGGGAGGCCGATCGCCTTCACGATGGGTCTGAGCGGCCTCGCGGCGCTGCTGACCATGGGCAACGTACCTCTCGTCATCATGGTTCAGCGGCTCTACTCCGGCGTCGACTCCTGGTCTCTCCTGGCGATCCCCTTGTTCTTGCTCGCGGGTGAGTTGATGACCGGTGCTGCCCTCACCAAGCAGCTCGTCCGGTTCACTGCCGCCTTCGTGCGAGGCGTTCCGGCCGGGACCGCGACCGTGGATGTGGGTGCAAGTATGATGTTCGCCGGTGTCTCCGGAAGCGGCACGGCCGACATGGCCGCGGTTGGCTCGGTTCTAAACCCCGTCCAGTTTGAAACCCGTGGTCCTGAGCGCTGCCGGTAGGAGGGTTAGGAGAGGCTCTCCCCTGAATGGTGCGGCGACCAGGGAAACGGCACTATGCTTTCCAAACTGGACGCGGTTTAATTCCGCGCCTCATTCAACGGGGCGCTCCCCGCGGTTTTGCGGCAGCCCTGGAGGCCGCCGCCGGCGCTATCGGGCCGATCATCCCGCCCAGCCTTTTTATGATTATTTACGCGGGGATCGCCGGCGTATCAGTCGGCCGCATGTTTCTCGGTGGGGTCATTCCGGGAGTGCTGGCGGGGATTGGGCTTGTGGCGACGGTTCAACTGCTGAACCGGCGATACGGCTGGGAGCCGCGCGAGCGGTTCGGCCCGATCGGCCCGGCGTTGAAGGAGATGGCCTTCGCCACCTTTGCCGGAATCCCGGCGCTCATGGTGCCGTTGATCATCGTCGGCGGCATCGTGGGAGGCGTGTTCACGCCCACCGAGTCGGGTGGCGTCGCGGCCGCATACGCCTTGGTGCTCGGCCTTGCCACCCGAGCGCTGAGCGTGAGGACGGCCGCTGCCTGCATCCGGCGAGCGACGCTGACCACCGTGCAGATGATGTTTCCGGTGACGGTCGCCCTGCTCTTCGGCTGGATCCTGGCCCGGGAGGGGTTCGCCAACCTTCTCACCGAAACGCTGGTGTCGATCTCGGACGGAAACCGATGGTTTGCCGCGCTCTCGGTGCTGGCAATGCTGATCATCATCGGCTTCCCCATCGAAGGCTTGACCATCCTGCTCGTGTTTACGCCGATCCTCGCTCCCCTTGGCCCGAAGCTCGGCTTCGACCCGATCCACTGGGGCGTCCTGATAGTCCTGGGCATCAATCTGGCCGGGATTACACCCCCGGTGGGCGGCGGGATTTTCCTTTGCGCGGGCATCGCTCACGCCACCATCGACGAGACCGTGAGGTATCTCTGGCCCTTTCTCCTCACTTGGTGTGTGGTCATCGTCCTAGTGCTTTTCGTGCCCGGGCTGGTTCTTTGGATACCGAACGCGTTGCTGGCCTTCTAGGGACATTGTCACGTCAACGCCAGCTGGCGGACGTGGTGCGATCCGGCGAGGGTAGCAGAATGAAGCTGCCACCCGACCCGCACCACCGTCATAGCATTCCGGCCGAACTGATCAGGCACGCCGTACGCTTGACGACGTCTTGCGCTATGCGCCGCAACTTACGCCGAAATAGAACACGAGGCTCACGCCTGGGCTACAACGGTTTTGGGGTGGTCTCGAACGCACGAATCAACGCCGTCTCGACCCGGGCAAGTCCGTCCGCGGCCGCGTCGGTGCCGGACCAGAAGAAGAAACCGTGCGGCCAGCCCGTGTATTCCACAAGATCGACCTCCACCCCGTCCTCCTTCAGCCGAGCCGCGTATGCGCGCCCGTCGTCGCAGAGCGGATCAAGGTCCGTGATGATGACCAGCGCGGGCGGCAGCCCGGCGAGCGAGGCGGCACGCAGCGGGGAGGCGCGTATGTCCTCGGCCTGCATGGGATCGGACAGATAGTTGTTCACGAACCATCGCATCTTCGCCGCAGTGAGGAAGTAGCCGTCCGCCAGCCGCCGGTACGAGTCGGTCGCCATGCCGAGATCGAGCGCCGGATAGATCAACGCCTGCCCGACGAGGCTTGGTCCGCCCGCATCGCGCGCGGCGATGCACAAAGAAACGGCGAGGCCTCCGCCCGAGCTATCACCCGCGACCGCGATGCGGCCGGGATCGCCGCCATACGTGGCGGCATGGTCAGCGACCCAGCGCAGCGCCGCCCAGCAATCTTCGTATGCCGCCGGAAAGCGATGCTCCGGTGCCAGCCGGTACTCGACTGCGACCACCAGGCATCGCACCCGGTTGGCCAAGTAGCGGCATTGCGGATCATGGGTCTCCAGATTGCCCACGGTCCAACCGCCGCCGTGCAGGAACAGCAGCACGGGTAGCGGCCCGCCGCCGGGATGGTACAGGCGCAGGCGGGGCACGCCGGCATCGGACGGCTCCAGGGTATCTACCGCTTCCACCGGCTCGGGCGGGCCATTCGTGCGCACGACGCGCTCGTCGGCCAGGCGGCGCGCCTCCGCCGCCGACAGCGTCTCGAGCGGTGGCTCGCCGCTTGCCTTGATCGCTTCCAGCATCGCGAGCGCCTGGGGATGCATGGATATCGTCACTGTCCTGCCTCCACCTGCACCCAGCGCAGCTGAAGTACGCCGTCCGGGAGCTGTACCATTCGCACCCGGTTCGACACGCCCCATAGCAGCGATTGCTGGTAGAGCGGAACATGTCCCACATTGGCCGCATGCAGGCGCAGCGCCTCCTGCATCACGGTGCGGCGGCGGTCAGGATCGATGTCCGAACCGGCGCTTGCGATTAGCGCATCAACGGCGTCATTCCGGTAGCCGCCGAAGTTGTAGCCGCCACGGTTGCTGCTTGGATCAGGGCTGGCCACCGTGTTCGCCAGCACGTGCAGCGCATCGTAGGTCGGCGGGATCCAGCCAAACATCCAGAGGCTTGCCTCCCTGCGGAAAAGCTTCGGGAAGTACAGAGCCTTGGGCTGCGCCGACAGCTCGGCCCGAATGCCGACACGCGCCAACATGGGCACGATTGCCGTGCACACCGCTTCGTCCGCGACGTAGCGGTTGTTGGGGCAGTCGAACGGCACGCTGAAGCCGTTCGGGTATCCGGCCTCGGCGAGCAGGCGCTTTGCTTCGACGGGATCGTAGGGCGGGCGCTCCTCCAGCGCCGGCGCCCAGCCGTTCACCTGGGGCGCGATCATCGTCCCGGCACGGCGTGCCACGCCACGGAGCACGCGTGCCTCGATCGCCGCCATGTCGATGGCCTGCCACACGGCACGGCGCACGCGCACGTCGCGGAACGGGTTGGCGCCCTTCACGTCCGATCCCGGCAACTCGGCCCGCGTCTGGTCGAAGCCGAGATAGACGATGCGCGTTTCCGGCCCTTCCATCAGTCGGAAGCCCGGAGTCTTGCGCAAGCGCCCCACTGCCTGCACCGGCACAGGCTCCATCATGTCGATCGCGCCCGAGAGCAGGGCGGCCAGCCTCGTGGCGTCGTTGGCGATCGGGCGGAACACCACCCGGTCCAGCGCGGGCGTCCCGTCCCACCAGTCCGGGTTGCGGGCAAACACCGTCTCCGCGTCCGGCTCGCGCGAGACCAGGCGATACGGACCGGTTCCGTTGGCGTTGCGCGTGGCAAAGCTCTCCTGCCGGCGGCGCATGTCCGACGGCAGGGCGGCGCCATGCGCCTCCGCCCAGGCGCGGTTCATGATCCGCAGGAACGTCAGCTCACGCGGCAAGATCGCGTCCGGCTCCCGCGTCGCGATCTCGACCGTCAGCGCATCGACCTTGCTCGCCGACGCGATGCTCGTCAGCTCCTGCCGCGTGTCGGAGGTCGCGGCCAAGCCGCGCTCGATGGAGAACACGACGTCGTCGGCCGAGAGGACCTGGCCTTCGTGGAAGCGCACGCCGGGCCGCAGGTGGATGCGCCATGCCTTCGGCGCGACCTGCTCCCAGGACACGGCTAACCGTGGTTCCAGTTCGAGCTTCGGGGAGAACGCAACCAGCGGCTCGTACGCAGCGCCCTGCACCGAGACGGAGACCACATCGTTGGCGCCCTGCGGGTCCAGGCTCAGCGCGTCGCTGGGACTTGACCAGGTGAAGCTCGCGGCGCGGCTGCCGCCAGCCAGGCAGAGCAGGGCGGCGAGTGCCGTCCAGAACCGGATAGGCTTCATGTCGTTTCCTCCAGGCCCAAGTGTCAGGGCTTCGCCATGCTGCCGGCCAGGGCGCACCCGCCCGCCTCCAGGGTCGGAAAAGCCTCCTTACCCGGGATCGTCGCCAGGATGCGGTAGTAGTCCCAGGGCATTTTCGACTCCTGTGGCGCCTTGACTTGGGCGAGGTAGAGGTCGTGGACCATCAATCCATCGATGCGCAGCGTGCCGTTGCGGCTGAAGAAGTCGTTTACCGGCATCTGCCGCATCCTGTCGGATACCCGGTCCGGGTCGTCGGTCCCGGTTGCCTTCACGGCCTCCAGGTAGTGGGCGATGCCCGAGTAGACGCTGGCCTGCACCATGGTCGGCATGCGCCGCGTCCGCTCGAAAAACCGCCTCGACCAGGCGCGCGTCTGCTCGTCCATGTCCCAGTAGAAACTCGTCGTCAGCAGCAATCCTTGCGCGGCCTGCAACCCGAGCCCGTGGACGTCGGAGATCACCACGAACAACCCGGCCATGCTTTGCCCGCGCGCGCCCAGGCCAAACTCCGCGGCGGTCTTGATCGCGGTCATGTTGTCCGGCGGACCGTTCGCCAGGCCAATGATCTTCGCACCCGACGCCTGCGCCTGCACGATGAAGGAGGTCAGGTCGGAGGCGTTGAACGGGTGCCTCACCTGGCCCAGGACCGTGCCGCCGCTCTCCTTCACCACCCTGGCGGCATCGCGATCGAGCGAGTGGCCGAAAGCGTAGTCCGCGGTCAGGAAGAACCAGCTATCGCCGCCGCGCTGCGTGATCGCGCGCGCAGTGCCGTTGGCCAGCGCCGCCGTGTCGAACGTCCACTGCATCGTGTAGCGGGAGCAGAACCGCCCGGTGAAGTCCGTCGCCAGCGTGCCGTTGGTGATGAACAGCCGGCGCTTCTCGGCCGCCACGCCCTGGACCGCGAGGCCCACGGCGGAAACCGGCACGTCCACGATCAGGTTCACCTTGTCGACGTCGTACCACCTTCGCGCGATCTGCGCACCGATATCCGGCTTGAGCTGGTGATCCGCCGACAGGATGCGGATCGGTTTGCCGCCGACGCTGCCGCCGAAATCCTCGGCCGCCATCTGCGCCGCTACGACAGAGCCGGGGCCGCCGAGATCCATCGAGGATCCGGACATGTCGTTCAGGACGCCGATCCTGATCTCGTCGCTGGCGATCTGGGCCTGAACCGCCGGCTGGACCGCACCGGCGGCGAGTACGGTCCCCAACGCCGCGGCCTGCAACCCGCGTGCCCATGCTTGGTTCGACCTTCTCATCCGTTCCCCCTCCCTTGTTTCATGCCTCTCAGGCCAGGCAGGATGCCTGCCTGCCCGGTCCGCATCGCGGTGCTGATTTGCTGAGACGCCTGCGTCACCATCCGCGCGAGGAGGGCCTTGTCGGCGATGGCGTACCGAGGCCGGCTCAGTACCAGCACGAGGCTGCCGACAGCCATTCCGGCCCCATCCAGGATCGGCGCGCCCACGCCGATGTTCGGTGGATCGAGTTCGCCGATCGAGGTGGTCGTGCCTTCGCGCCTTATTGCTTGCATCGCGGCGCGGAAGGCGGGCCAGTCGTGGCCGAGCCCGGCGGCCGCGATCTCCTGCGAAGATCCGGCGAATAGCCTGCGCTGCTTCGCTAGGGGCAGGAACGCGACGATCGCCTTCGATCCCGCGCCACGGAACATCGGAACCGGGCGCCCGCGGCTGTAGCTGATCGTCAGCGGATCGCTGCCGCGCTCGTGGTGGGTCGTGATGATGCGATCGCCCAGTAGGGTCAGCAGCAACGTGTCGCAGCCGCACCGGTCGCGCAGCTCGCGCGCCAAGGCCTGGCTCGGCTCCAGCATCGGGTCGCCCTGCCTGACGACGTAGTCCAGCTCCACGATTCGTGGGCCAAGCGTCAGGCTGCCTGCGACGCGGCTGAGTAAGCCGGCCCGGCATAGCTCGGCGATGTGCCGGTAGCCGGTCGGAAGGGAATAGCCGAACTCGGTGACGACGTCCTCGACCGTCAGGACAGGGCGGGCTGGCGTGAACAGATCCAGGATGCCCAGCATCTTCCGCAGGCTAGACACGGAAACTTGCCAGGCCCGGCTTGCGCATACGATCGGAGGCGAAAGCTCGGCCCATGCTGGTCAGCGTCCTCCCCATCGGCCCGGCAGCCTTATCGTATGATGGGACAAGAGCACGGCGGTCTCCTCCATACAAGTGAGAACAAGGCCTTTTTGCATGATATGAGAATTGCGTTGACCGGAACAGAACGCGGGCGCAAGTGTCGTGCATCAGGTGGCCAGCCTCTCGAAAGAAGCACCAGCATGGAGCAGCACGGCGAGTTCGACGTCGGCATCATCGGCTACGGCCCGGTCGGGGCGACCCTCGCCAACCTTCTGGGCCGTGCGGGTCTTTCCGCCGCCGTGTTCGAGCGTGAGGCGTCGCACTACCACCTGCCGCGCGCCGCCCATTTCGACGGGGAAGTCATGCGGGTCTTCCAGGCCGCGGGCCTCGCGGAGGAGGTCGCCGCGACGACCTTCGTCAATGTCGGCATGCGGTTCGTGAACGCCGACGGGAAGCTGCTCATCGACTGGCCGCGCCCGCAGGAGATCGGACCGCAGGGCTGGTATCCCAGCTACCGCTTCCACCAGCCCGCGCTCGAGGCGGTGCTGCGCCGCGGGTTGGACCGCTTTCCCGGCCACCGCGTGCTGTTCCGCAACGATGTGTTCGCGCTCGACGAGGAGGCCACGCACGTTCGGGTGCGGCATGAGGACCTATCCAATGGGACACTGCGCGAGACGCGCTGCCGCTACGTCGTCGGATGCGACGGAGCCCGGTCGACCGTGCGGCGCTTCATGGGCTCGACGCTCGAGGATCTCGGCAGCCACCAGCGCTGGCTGGTCGTGGACGTCGTGCTGCACGAGCCGGTCTCGACCCTGAAGGATTACACGACTCAGGTCTGCGATCCGGCCCGGCCCACCACCGTCGCCCGCGGCGTCGGCCTTCGCCGCCGCTGGGAGTTCATGCTGATGCCGGGCGACGACCCGGCCACCATCGCCACACCGGCCCAAGTCTGGCGCCTGCTGTCGCCCTGGCTGCGGCCCGACCAAGCAGAGATCGAGCGGGCCGTCGTCTACGCGTTCCACTCGGTCCTGGCCCAAGGCTGGCGGCGCGACCGGCTGATCCTGGCGGGCGACGCCGCACACCAGACGCCGCCCTTCCTCGGGCAAGGCCTGTGCGCGGGTATCCGGGACACAGCGAACCTGGCTTGGAAGCTGGCCGCCGTGCTCCGTGGCGAGGCTCCCGACACCCTGCTCGACACCTATGAGAGCGAGCGTGCGCCCCATGCCCGCGCCTATATCGAACTGGCCATCCGGCTTGGCAACCTCGTGCAGACAACCGATCCGGAGCAGGCGGCGGCACGGGACCGTTCAATGGCGGAGCAGCCCGAACTGATGGCCTCCATCACACCATCCCTCGGACCGGGCCTGCATCGGGATTTTCCAGCGCCGGCCGGCACCCTATCCGAGCAGCCCCGCCTCTCGAACGAGTCCAGGATGGACGACATGGTGGGGATGCGTTTCGCCCTCCTGATCGCGCCGGCGCTCCTGCAAGCTCTACCGCAGGCCGAACGTGACGCCCTGGACGCCGCAGGCGTGAAAGTTCTGGAGCACGAAGGTCGGGACTACCTGGCCGCATTGGGCAAGCAGGCCCTGCTGATTCGTCCCGACCGGTACGTGCTCGGCTCGGCCAGCACGCTGCAGGAGCTGCAGACGGTGCTCGGCCTGCTGCCGCTGCGGCACGATGCGCTGTGTCCGGCCTAGCGCACATGGGCGCGGGTGGCGCCGGACCTGCCCAGTTCACAGGTGCGGCCAAGGTGAGCTTCTTCCAGCGTGAGCATGGCCCGCTGCCGGAGCCGCAGGCGCTCGATGCAGAGGCGTGCGGTGCGCTGGACGCGGCTCGACGCGCGATGCCAATGCAACGGCTGGTCGGCAATGGCATGGACTACGCCGATGCCGTTGCCCTGCACGGCATGGCCGAGCGCCGCGTGCCATGGACCGAGGCCGCGTGCTGGCTTGGGGACGCGAACCTGCTGCGTGCCGAAGCCGCGCAGCGCAGCGGGCACATGCTGACGGCACGCACGGCCTTCTTCCACGCCGCGTCCTGCTTCCGCTTCGCGCAATCGCCGCTGATCCAGGACAGCGCGCGGAAAGCTGCGATCTACCAGCGCGCCTTGAATGCATTCCGCCAGGGCGCACGGCTCGCCGCCCCCGGCTACGACAAGCTGGAGATACCGCACCGCGGCGGCGTGCTGCACGGCTGGCTGATGCAGCCCCCTGGCGTGAAGTGGCCGCCGGCCGTGATCATCTTCGGCGGCGCGGATGGGTGGCGGGAGGAGTATCACGGCGGGGCGCTCGCGCTGCTCGAGCGAGGTATGGCGGCGCTTTTGCTGGACGGTCCCGGCCAGGGCGAGACGCGCATCCTGGGCGGGATGCATTTGCACCCGGGCGTCGAGGCGGCGTTCTCCGCCGCGGTGGGACACTTGCTGGCCCATCCGCTGGTCGGGAACCGGGTCGGCATCTGGGGCAACAGCCTGGGCGGCAGCTTCGCAGCACGGACGGCGGCGTCGGATGCGCGCGTGGCAGCCTGCTGCGTGACTGGGGGCAGCAGCGATCCCGTCGAGGTGCTTGACCGCTTCCCGCGCTTCGTCGAGCGGATCCAGGCCATGCTCGGCCACGGCGACGCCGCACAGGCCCGCACGGCGCTGGAAGACCTCGCATTGCACACCCTCGCCAGAGCGGATGGGCAAGGTCGTATTGGCTGCCCCTTGCTGGTCCTGCACGGCGCCCCGGACCCCATCTTCGCCGTCGAGAACGCGGAACGCATCTTAGCATTCGCAGACAATGCCGACGCGCGGATGGTCGTGTGGGATGATGGCGACCACTGCATCTACAATCACACCCACGAGAAGCACTGCACGGTTGCCGATTGGTTCGCCGAACGCTTGCGCGACCCGGTCACTGGCGAAGCGACGTAGGAGGACGCCATGAAGTTGCTCTCGCTCGGGTATGTCGGGGTACGCTCGGCCCGGCTGGAGGATTGGAGCAGCTTCGCGACGGGCCTGATCGGGATGCAGCAGGTCGACCGTGCCGGGGCGGTGCGCGCCTTCCGCATGGATGACCGGCAGCAACGCCTGATCGTGACAGGCGACGAAGGCGACGGGCTGGGCTTCCTGGGATGGGAAGTGGCCGACACGGCGGCGCTGGACGTGCTGGGCGCACGGCTGGAGCAGCATGGCATCGCCGTCACGCGTGGATCGCGCGCCTTGGCGGATGAGCGCCACGTGGCGGGGTTGCTCGTCTTCGCGGACCCGGCCGGCAACCGGCTGGAAGCATTCCATGGTCCTGCCGTAACGGATGACCCGTTCCGTCCCGGCCGACCCATCTCCGGCTTCCGAACCGGGCCGTTCGGCATGGGGCACGTGGTGCTGAATGTCGTCGACGTGGAGCCGTTGCTGCCGTTCTACCGGGACGTGCTGGGCTTCCGCGTCTCGGACTACGGATTGACGCCGTACAAGCTCTACTTCTTTCACCTCAACGGCCGGCACCACTCCTTCGCCATGGTCGGGTCCGGCAGGACCGGGTTCCACCACTTCATGGTGGAGCTGCACAGCCTGGACGATGTGGGACAGGGTTATGACCTAGCCCAGCTGGACGAGGGGCTCCTCGCCTACACACTGGGCCGCCACACCAACGACCACATGACGTCATTCTACGCCCACACGCCCTCCGGCTTCTTCGTGGAGTATGGCTGGGGTGGCCGGGTCATCGATCCCGCGACCTGGGTCCCGCACGAAACCTTCGACGGTCCAAGCCTCTGGGGACACGAGCGGCTTCACCTGTCCCCAGAACCGCGCGCCCGCATGCGTGAGATGCGCCTGGATGCAGCCCGGCGCGGCGTGCGTGCGCCTGTGGCAGACTGCCCGTGGGCAGACGCCGTGGTAGCACGAGAATAGTGTCGTCCAGATGGGGTCGGTCCGAAGGGCGCCAGCTCCGGTGAGCGAACCGCGGATACTTCGCTGCGCTCAACCGAACGGCAACACACCTGTACGTCGCGGCCGAGAAGCCCCATCAATCACCGCTTTGGTGCTTGACCCTGCGTACGAAATCCAATGCCCTCATGGAGCGGGCACGCCGGAATAGACTGCACTCTTTCAACGGGTGCAGGCTAGGGCCAAGCGGCGAGCACGCCGCAGTGCGGAGAAGCGACACATGCCAGACACCCACATGACAACCGGACCTCGCCGGCGCGACCTGCTGATCGGCGCCGGCGTTGCAGCCTCCACCGTGACATTGGTAGCCGCCGCGGACGGACCCGAACCGGTTTGGGCGCAGGACTACTCCGCCCGAAAAGACAATGTCGGGCTCTACCTGTATCGCAAGCGGCGGTCCGTGCCTGTGCCGGGCGAGGCACCCCTGCCGGTGCTGTTCCTAGTGCACGGATCATCGATCTCCTCGCGGCCGAGCTTCGACCTGACCGTGCCCGGTGCCGGCGAGTATTCCATGATGAACGTGTTCGCCCGCGCCGGCTTCGACGTCTGGACGATGGACTTCGAAGGCTACGGCCGATCGGACCGCACGGACGGCAACTCGGACATCGCGTCCGGTGTCGCCGACCTGCGGGCGGCCACAGCGGTGGTAGCGCGCGAGACCGGCGTCGCGAAGTTCCATTTCATGGGGGAGAGCAGCGGTGCCCTCCGCGCGGCGGCCTTCGCCATCGCCGAGCCGGAGCGTGCGGACCGTCTTGTGCTCGAGGCATTCACCTACACGGGACGCGGATCCCCCACGCTCGAGAAGCGAGCCGAGCAGCTCGCTTACTACCGCGCGCACAACCGTCGGCCGCGGGATATCGAGGCGATCCGCAGCATCTTCACCCGCGACAAGCCGGGCACATCCGATATGCGCGTGGCGGACGCTCTCGCTGCCGCCGAACTGCCGTTCGGCGACACGGTGCCGACCGGCACCTACCTCGACATGGTGGCGAACCTGCCGGTCGTCGATCCCGCCCGCATCCTGTCGCCGGTACTGGTGATCCGCGGTCAATATGACGGCATCGCGACCGAGGCCGACCTGATCGATTTTTACCAGCGCCTGCCCAATCCGGACCGCCAGTTTGCCATCCTGCCCGGCGCCGCCCACGCGGTCACGCTGGGGCTGAACCGGGCACTGCTGTGGCACAACATGCATGCGTTCCTGACCACGCCCAAGGCGATGCAAATCTAAAGCGCGGGCTGGAGACTACTTCGCCGTATCAGCCGGCTGTTTGGTCCCGAGAAGTCGTGCCACTCCTTTGACCCGAGAGGGAATGGAAGCGTTATGGCAGACGGTGGTTGCGGCGACTGCGGACCAAGTTGGAGGCTTTGACGAAGTGGACTGGTTTCGGACAGTGGGCAGCGCGGCCGTTTTCTGCTCCCTCCTGTGCTTGCAGGCTGCCGGAGCCCAGGCACGGCCGGAAAGCCCCGTGCGAGGCGTGGCCCCTGGGATGCTCTACGCGCAGGCGCGCCAGGTCATGTTCAAGGCAGGCTACGGCACTTACCAGTATCGGAGAGGCCCCGCGCTCTACGGCAGGTGTCCGGCAAGCCGAGAGGAGGTGTGCAGCGTGTGGGTTGAGGCTGCATCCTGCTCGGAAGCGCGGCCGCCGACCTGCCGCTTCCTGCTCACCAAAGGGGCGAGCGTGGTGGCGGTCATCGCCAGGGGCGAGCCGATGGAGCGCATGCGCGTCAGCAGCATCAAGCGGCTGACGAGGGCCGAAGTCGGACGATACCTGCCCAGGTAGCGTTGCGACCACACGGCCGCATGCTCGTTATGCTCCACCACGCATCTGTGAGGGCGATAGATCTCCCAGCCAGTGGCGCTCAATCGGAACGTCCGTGTCCTGACCCGCTACTCCCGTCCTCCTCTGGTAGCCGAAACCGTGATGATCGATCCGATCTGGTATGGCCGCGATGAGCGGCGGGATCCTGTTCTACGGCGACGCACATGGCGAGTGGCGCCCGCTGCTGCGGGCTTGTGAGGAGCACCGCCCGGAGCTGGTCGTGCTGCTGGGCGACTGCGACCTGAAGCGCCCCTTGCGCGAGCAACTGCGGCCGGTCCTCTCGGCGGGCATCCGCGTGCGCTGGATCCCGGGCGGCCACGACGCGTCCTCGCCCGAGATGTACGACCGCCTCTGGGGAGACTCTCCCGAGGGGAACCTGCACGCCTGCTGGACGAGGGTGGGCGGCTGCGTGATCGCGGGCCTGGGCGGGGTGTTCAAGGAGCGGGTCTGGCATCCCCGTCGCGAGGCGGCCCAGGCCGTCCACCCAACGCGTCGGGACTACATGCGCCAACTACCCCGGGGCGACTGGTGGCGGGACGGCATGCCGCTGCGGGCGCGCGACGCGATCTTTCCCGAGGACGTGGACGCGCTGCGTCGGGTCCGGGCCGACGTGCTCGCGACGCACGAGGCGCCGAGCTGCCACCCGCACGGGTTCGTGGGCAACGACATGGCGACGGATGCGGTCGGCGCCGGGTTGGTCGTGCACGGGCGCCACCACGAGGATGCCGGGGGCTACACCCCGTCCGGCGTGGCCGTGCGCGGTCTGCGGCGGGCGGAGGTGTTCCTGCTCCGCCCCGGGGACTTCATGTAGCCTTGCCTCAGAGAGGCCAGCGCGAGTTGGCCCCTTCCGCACGTGCCGCGATCAGCAGCTTGGCCATGGCCTGGTTGGGGCCGTCCTCAGACGCCGTCCGCTCGATCTCGGGCCAGTCGAACTGCACCGTGTCCGTGGCCCGATCCCATTGTGCAGCAGGCTTCGCCCGGGCCGCCGTCTCCACGCCGGGGGAGGGCGACACGATTTCGTCAGCCGAGTTGCCAGGGGCAACGTCGCCTGAGGAAGCATCGCTGCTTTCAGCATCGCCGATCGGGAAAGCCATCTCAGCGATCAGGGGGTCGCCTTCGGCCGGGGCCGGCTCCGCCGCCGCTTCGTGCTGATGCGCTTCGGCCTCAAGTTGCTCATGGGCGTCATCTTGGGGCAGGGACATTGCTCCATCATCGGTCCGCTGCTTGGGCTTGCGGCCTCGTTGCGCACGACCAGGCGCGTCACCTTCTTCCGTGTCGGTGGCGTTGGCTGTAGCAGCGTTGGCCGCCACGCTGCTGCTGTCTGCTTCCGTAGCCGGCTCGGGCAGTGCAGCTGCCGCCTTCGGCTTGCGGCCTCGACGTGCCGGCGCAGGAGCGTCATCCATGAAAGGAAGCTCCGCGCCTACGGCGGCCTGAGGCGCGTCTGCGACGGGAGCAACCTTCGGCTTGCGAGCCATGTGCGACCTTTCCTTCGTTCAGGGACGGCCAGATACGCTATCTGTGCGGGCAGGAAAACAACCATCGGGCGAAAAGGGCGGTGCCACCCGCGCATGATCCGGCCAGCGACCCTGCCTAGGCCTGCTCCGGGCTCGGGTCGATGCCGAGTTCCTGGCGGATGTGCGCGAACTTGGCGGGGTTGGCCAGGCGCGCGTCGGCCATCATCGCCCGCAACGCCGTCAGCCCTGCCTCGGTGAAGAACAGGCGCGGCGCCCGGATCGTCGTGTCGAGCCGCATCAGCCCCCGCTCGACCAACCCCACAGCGACCGGCGGCACCTTGGGCTGGCCAGCGTGCGGGCCGCCCCGCCACGTCTTGAGGTGGAAGCCCTCGGCAACGCTGGGCAGCGTCGAGAAGAACATGTCGAGTTCGCGGCGAATGTAGTCCCGTTCGGCCGGTGTGAAGGCAGCGGCTTCGGAAGGCTCAGGTGCACTCATGGTGCGTGAGATAGCACGTTGTCCCGGACGTGCCTGCTGCGGTATCAGGCAGCAAGTCCAGTCCTCTGGATCAGCGATCGTGGCCAACGCCGGGCGTGTATTCGAAGCCGAGCCCGGCTTCGTGCCCCTGCTCATAGACGTCCCGCAGCACGCGTCGGCTGCTTGACCCGCCGCGGGTGCGCAGCTGCAGGCCGAGCTTGGCCAGCTCCGCCTCCACAGCCCCCGCCTTTGCGACGACCAGGTCGCGCCCGGACGCACCGCGCAGGGTTGCCTCACGTGCATCCCGCAGCGCGCGCAGCTTGGCCGTGATGCCGCGGGCGAGGCCGATCCCGAAGGAGTTGCTCGCGGTCCGACGGACGCCGGTGGGCATGGCGGCGTAGGTCGCCCCAATGCGGAACCGCGCCGTCTCCGTCTCGAACGCCTGCTCCACGAGGTCATGCAGGTAGCGCGACGCCGCCACGTCGGCCGGCAGGCCGAAGAACACGTAGCGCAGCGTGCCGGCCGCGCCCTTCTCGCCCCAGACCCGGCAGTCGAAGAAAGCGGCGATGGCGGGCACGCAGTCGTCCACCGGCCCGACACGCTTGCGGCTGGTCTCGACCACCCCGCCCTCGCACGCCTGCCGCTGGAGGCTCAGCTCGCTCAGGCTGAGGCCGTAGCGGTCCAGCAGCTCCGCCACCTTCTCCGCAGCCGCCAGCGCCTCCTGCTCCGTGCAGCCCTGCTCGACCGTCTTGGCCCGCAGCGCCTGGATGCGGCCGATCAGCCGGTCCAGGTCAGCGTCCTTGCCGCTGGCGGGCGCCGCCGTCCCGAGCCGGCGCCGGACCTCGCGCAGGATGTCCCGCGCCCCCGTGGGCAATTCGCCCGAGGCGATTTCCGCCTCGACCGCCGCAGCCACCGTGTCCAGCCCAAGCGTGCCAGACCCGGCCGCGTGTCGTCGGTGCAGTGCCTCCAGCTGGACCCCGACGATCTCGGCATAGGCGTCCGACAGCGCGCCGAGCCCGTGCGTGCGCGTGTTGGCGGCCGAGGCGAGCATGTTCAGCACGGCACCGAGGTCGGACTGCGTGCGGACGAGCTGCACGTCCTCCGGGTCGCGCACTGCGGCCGGCTCCGCCCAGCGTAAGGCGACCTGATCCAGCTCGCTCACCTCCTCCGGCGGGATGTAGCCTTCGTCCTCCGGCGGCCGGTTCAGTCCCGGGATCTCCGGCGTGCCGTGACGCAGGACGTGGCGATATACCGCGTCCGCGCAGCGCTGGGGGTTCAGCAGCCCGCGTCCACCAGGGCGCACGAAGCCGGCCGCAACCGCAAGGCCCGCCTCGTCGAGCGGCGTCACCCCGCCGACGAACACCTGCCGTCCATCGCCATCGCCCCTCGGCGATCCGTCTGCGAAGCAGCCTGTGGCGGAGCCACCGGAGGAGGGCGCGAGCCGCCCCACAAGCGCGATTCCGGCCAGCTCGGGCCCGATGCTCTCGTCCAGCAGTTCCAGCACCTCGCCGGTGGCCAGGTCACGGAGCCGGGCGGCACCGGCGCCACCTCCTGCCTCGATCCGAAGCAGCCGGAACTGAGCTTGGCGCAGCACCCTGAGTGCCGCGCTCTCGTCCGCACCCATGTTGCCCCGTTGTCGTGCGAGCCGATCGAACGCTGTTTGGCCGCTCGCAGACGGGGTGAACAGCGCCAAGTCCGTAGCCATGCCGAGCGCATCGGCCACGAGCAGCATGTTCCGGCCCGACGCTGCCTGCCCGGGTTCGGACCGCGCCAGCCAGCCTCGGGCTGTCTCCTCCACCCGAGCCAGAGGGATGAAGCTCGCGGCCTCCAGGAGCAGGCCGGCGATACACTCGCGCAAGCGGTCCGTGCTCATGGGCCCGGATGGCGGGACGGCGCGCTCCGGCTTAGTGCCGCTCCTGGCTTGCATCATGTGTCCTCTCCGCCCCAGATCCACCTGGCCACGCGCGCCACCGGAATAGTGCGGGGCACCGGCACTCGGCAAGCCGCCAGGCCATGCTGCCTGGCCTGAACCGTGCGGGCGGGCCATAGTGCCCGGGCTCACGACACGGGGGGCCAGCATGGCTGCCGATCTGTTCGCCAACGCTGCCCCGCAATCCAGCGCCGCGCCGCTGACCGTGTTCCGCGCCGAGCTGCTGTCCCATGGTCCGGCGAACTGGGAGGAGCTGTTCGAGGGCTACATGGCGCTCAAGGCCATCACCTTCTCGAGCAGCATCGAGTTCCTGCTGCGGCTCGCGGCACGCCTGGACGACATGGAGGTGGTGTTCGGCTCGGAGCGCATCCTGTCCAAGGAGCACCTGGCCCTGGCCCAAGCCAGCCATGCCGTCCAGGCCTACGGCTTCGCGGATGCGCTGGTGGACCACAAGGCGCTGACGGAGGCGCTGGGGCGCTTGCTCGGGCGGAGCGGCCGGGCGCTGCTCGACCGGGTGGCAGACGGCACCCTACGGTTCCGGCTGCTGCGCGGGCGCCCCAGCCACGAGAAGCTCTACCTCCTGTCCGGCCCGGGCCGCTATCGCGTGGTCACGGGCTCGGCCAACCTCAGCCTCGCCGCTTTCGAGGGGCGCCAGCACGAGGTCCATGTCGCCTTTGATGGCGAGCCCGCCTGGGCGGTGTTCGACGGCTACTACCAGCGGGACTGGAAGGACAGCGTGCCGGTCCTGCCCGACGCCCTCGTGACCGAGCGGCCCGGCGGCGAACGGGTCGCGCGCGAGACGCCGTTGACGCTGGAGGAGGTGCCGATCGTGCGGGTGCTGAACGCCGGCGTAGCGCTGGTGGACCCGCCCGCCCGGCCCGTGCCGCCGGGGTTTGCGGGCGATGTGCTGCGCACAGCCGCAGCACTCGGGGCGGAGCTGAAGGACCTCGCCCTGCCCAAGGACAAGGCCGGGCGCACTGTGGTCAACGCCGCCTCCGTGCTGCGGGTGCTCCGCACCCACCAGGCCCGGCCGGTGGGGGAGGGCGCCGAGGAGCGGATCCCGCGAGCCGAGATCGACGTCGCGACCGGCCTCGTGCACCTGGACGGTGTGCCTTGGCTGCGCCCCGACGAGAGAGTGCCAGAGGATGAGGTGGCGCGCGATGCCCGCATTCTGGTGGACTACCTCGACAGCTTCCTCGCCTTCTTCGGCAACAGCGCCGGCGCCGTCGAGGTCTACTGGGCCTTTCTCGTCTGGCTTTACGCCGCCCCGCTCGCGCCGCACCTGCGTCAGGCCGCCATCCCCGCCGGGATCGATCCCTGGGTCTACCCGGTCTATGCCGTGCTGTATGGCCGCTCGAGCGGTGGCA
>JBBSIT010000013.1:0-17164 GCA_038231995.1 Acetobacterales bacterium
ATCGGCGGATTGGACGCGCTGGCCGGCCACCTGGCCGACGACGCGGTGCTGGGCCAACTGGTGCGCGGGCTCGGCCTGGGCGTGGCGCTGGCCGCCACCGTGCCGGCGACGACGGTCCCGGAAACCAGCGTGCCGGCGCTGTTCCACCACGAGCTGCGCTGGGCGCGCACCGTCCGGTCGGTCGCGCCGGTCGGGTTCGTGCTGAGCGCGCTGCAGCATCCGCTCGCCTGGGCCGCGCTGGCGCTCGCGCTGTCAGGCGGCGCCGGATGGGCGTGGCTCGCCTTTACGCTCGTCTGGGCGGCGCGCGCCGTGGCGGCCGTGGGCATCGACCGCGCGCTGAGGCTTGCGCCGGGCGCGCCGATCTGGTGCCTGGCGCTGCGCGATCTGTTGTCACTGGCGATCATGCTCGCCAGCTACGGCTCGAACCGCGTCGCCTGGCGTGGTCATATGCTGCACGCGACCCGCGTACGCCTTGTCCCTGCCAGCCCAATCTTAGCCCCGCGAGAGGGATGACCACTCCATGATGAAGACCCTGTTCCTGCAGCCCCCGTCCTTCGGCGGCTTCGACGGCGGCGCCGGGTCGCGCTACCAGGCCAAGCGCGAGATCAGGTCGTTCTGGTTCCCGACCTGGCTGGCGCAGCCCGCCGCCCTCGTGCCGGGCAGCCGGCTGATCGACGCGCCGCCGGCCAATCTCGGCCTGGAGCCGGTGCTGGCGGCCGCCAAGCAGCACGAGCTGTGCATCATCCACACCTCGACCCCCTCCTTCGCGTCGGACGTGAAGGTCGCGCAGGCGCTGAAGGACGCGAACCCCGCGCTGCGCATCGGCTTCGTCGGCGCCAAGGTCGCCGTGCAGCCGGAGGAGAGCCTGCAGGGGGGTGCTGCGATCGACTTCGTGGCCCGCAACGAGTTCGACTTCACGGTCAAGGAGGTCGCCGAGGGCCGCGACCTCGCGGCGATCGACGGCGTCTCCTATCGCAACGCCGCAGGAGTCCTGGTCCACAACAAGGATCGCGCGGTGCTGGAGGACATGGACCAGTTGCCGTTCGTGTCGGACGTCTACAAGCGCGACCTGCGGATCGAGGACTACTTCATCGGCTACCTCATGCATCCCTACGTCTCGATCTACACGGGGCGCGGGTGCAAGAGCCGCTGCACCTTCTGCCTGTGGCCGCAGACCGTTGGCGGGCACCGCTACCGCGTGCGCAGCCCGGGCCACGTGGCCGAGGAGGTCCGCGCGATCCAGCGGCACTTCCCGCAGATGCGCGAGCTGTTCTTCGACGACGACACCTTCACCGACAACCTGCCCCGCGCCGAGGCCATCGCGAAGGAACTGGGCAAGCTCGGCGTCACCTGGTCCTGCAACGCCAAGGCCAACGTGCCGCGCGAGACGCTCAAGGTCCTGAAGGACAACGGGCTCCGCCTGCTGCTCGTCGGCTACGAGAGCGGCAACCAGCAGATCCTGCACAACATCAAGAAGGGCATGCGGATCGAGGTCGCCAAGCAGTTCGCCAAGGATTGCCGCGAGCTGGGCATCACCATCCATGGCACCTTCATCGTCGGCCTGCCCGGCGAGACCCGCGAGACCATCCAGGAGACCATCCGCTTCGCCACCGAGGTCAACCCGCACACCATGCAGGTCAGCCTCGCCGCACCCTACCCCGGCACCGCACTCTACAAGCAGGCGGTCGAGAACGGCTGGCTCGACGCCGAGCACGCCGAGCTGATCGACGAGCGCGGCGTGCAGATCGCCCCGCTGAACTACCCCCACCTGTCCCACACCGAGATGTTCGACAGCGTGGAGGAGTTCTACCGGCGCTTCTACTTCCGCGCGCCCAAGATCGCCTCGATCGTCGGCGAGATGGTGCGCAGCCCGCAGATGATGAAGCGCCGCCTGCGCGAGGGCGTCGAGTTCTTCCAGTTCCTGCGGGAGCGCAACAAGGCGGCGTGACCCGGCGGCGCGTTATAATCTCGGCCGACGATTTCGGCCTGTCCGAAGCCGTCAACGATGCCGTCGAGCGCGCCTGCCGCGACGGGGTGCTCACCACGGCGAGCCTGATGGTCGCCGGGCCGGCTGCGGCCGATGCGGTGCGCCGGGCCCGCCGCCTGCCGGGGCTGCGGGTCGGCCTGCATCTCGTGGTGATCGAAGGCCCGGCGGTGCTGTCCCCGGCCGACATCCCCGACCTGGTAGACGCCGCCGGCGAGTTCCCCTCCGACCAGCTGAGCCTCGGCGTCGCCTACGCGTTCAGCCCCCGCGTCCGTCGGCAGCTCGCGGCCGAGATCAACGCGCAGTTCGCTGCCTTCGCTGGCTTTGGCCTGCCGCTCGATCACGCCAACGCGCACAAGCACATGCACCTGCACCCGACCGTGGGCCGGATGCTGCTCGCGATCGGCCGCGGCTACGGGCTGCGCGCCGTCCGCGTCCCCTCAGAGCCGCCCCGGGTGCTCGCCGCCTGTGGCACGCGCGTGGGAGCGGGCGCGCGGGCGCTGCGGGCCTGGTCGTCCGTCCTGCGCGCGCAGTGCCGCCGGGCCGACGTGACGACGAACGATCACGCCTTCGGCATCGCCTGGAGCGGGGCGATGACCGCCGAGCGGGTCCGCAGGCTCGCCGCCCATCTGCCCGAGGGCCTCAGCGAGATCTATTTCCATCCGGCAGCCCGGCGCGACGCAGCGCTGGACCGATTGATGCCGGCCTACCAGCACGAGGCGGAGCTGGCCGCCCTGCTCGACCCGGCGGTGCGTGCCGCCTTCACGGCTGGCGGAGCAGCTCCGGCATCCTATTCCGGCTGAACCGGCACATCCTCGGAGGCTACTGATACCCTGAATGGCGACCCCCGTGCTCTTGCTGTTCCGTCGCGTGATCGCCGGACGGCCCCACCTGTTCGCGAGCGTGGCCGTAGGCTTGCTCTCCGTCCCTGTCCTGCCAACAAGCCTCGGCGGCCAGACGCGGGCCATACTGGCTTGGGACATCGGCAGCCTTGTGCTGCTCGTGCTGTGCGCCGCGATGTTCAGCGACGAGCGCGAGGACCGTATGGCGGCGGATGCTGAGCGTCAGGAGGAGGGCGAGTGGACCATCTTCTGGATCACGCTCGCCGCAGTGCTGTTCAGCCTCGGCGCCATCCTCGCCGAGTTCTCCGGCACCAAGGACCTGCCCGGTCCTACACGCGCGTGGCACGTCGCCCTTGTCGCGGCCACGCTACTGGTATCCTGGCTGGTCACCCATACCCTGTTCGCACTGCGCTACGCCCACGAGTACTACGAGCAGGGAGATGGTCCCGGCACGATACAGGGCGGCCTGGCGTTCCCGGGCGATCAGCCGCCGGACTACTGGGACTTCTTCTATTTCGCCGTCGTGCTCGGCATGACGTTCCAGGTCTCGGACGTGCAGATCACGAGCCGCAAGCTGCGGCGCCTTGCGACCTTGCACGGCCTCGTCAGCTTCGCCTTCAACACCGTGATCGTGGCACTGACCGTCAACATCGCGTCCAGCCTGTTCTGAGCCTCCGAGGGTCGGCGGCCTACGGTGCGACGTGAGCCGCGGCCGGCACGCCGGGCACGGTCGCCGGCTGCGCGCGAACCACGCCCCAGCCCGCCAGCAACGCCACGATGATGAGACCCGTCCGCATGAACGCCATAGCCAACCCTCCGCCGTCATCCTCACTCAAGCGGGTTGACGTGGCGTTAATTCAGCGCGGGTGTGACCTCAATGTGGCAAGCAGGGCAGGAACGAACACCAAGCTCGCGAGCAGCGTGCAGCCGAGGCTCAGCAGCAGCAGCCGGCCCATGCTGGCGGTCCCGGGATGGCCGGACAGGGCGAGCGAGCCGAACGCCGTCCCGGTCGTCAGCGCGGAGAACACCACGGCCCGCGCGGTCGGCGTGGACAGGTGCGCCATTGCGCCCGCCCGCCAGTTCATCACGAAGTAGATATTGAACGACACGCCGACGCCCAGCAGCAGCGGCAAGGCGATGATGTTGGCGAAGTTGAGCGGCAGCGGCAGCAGCACGGCGGCCAGCACCGTCAGCGCGGACGACAGCAGCAGCGGCGCCAGCACGAGCGCGACGTCCAGCACCCGCCGCAGCGCGAGCGCCAGGATGACCGCGATGGCCAGCACGGCGCCGAGGGCCGCGCGCTCGAACGCCGAGATGATGGTGTCCGCCGTCGCCGCGATCGTCACGGCCGAGCCGCCCGCCTCGGGGATCGCCGCCGTCACCTGCTGCACGAACCGGCTCAGCCCCTCGCTGCTCCCCGCCTCCGGCGTCGCGGTGATCTGCACGCGCTGGCGCCCGTCCGGAGCCACCCAGTCCCGCCTGATCTCGGGCGGCACGTCCGCCACGCTCACCGGCCCGGCGCTCAGCGCCAGCCGCAGCCGCGCGATTTGCTGCGGCAGGAACCGGGTCAGCGCCTCGTTCGCCGCCAGCAGCGTCGCGTCCGGCGCCGTAGCCAGTGCGCGCAAATCGGCCGCGATCTCGGCCAGCGGATGCCCGGCCGGCAGCTTCGGCAAGGCGCGGTCGAGCTGCGATAGCGCCGTGCGCGCGGCGAGCCGCAGGTCCGCGGGAGTCACCGGAGCGGCGGGCGTGCGCGCCGTGAGCGTCGGCCCGAGCAGCCCGGCCGCGTCGGCGATCAGCGCGAGCTTCTCCAGCTGGTCCTCCGGCACGAAGCTCTGCAAACTGACCACGTCCGCGACCAGCGGCAGCGCCCTCGCCCGCAGCACGACGTCCGCTGCCTGCTCCGCCGAGGCCGTCAGCACGTCGATGCTGTAGGGGTTGGTCAGCGGGTTGGCCGCCAGGTCGGCCAAGGTGCGCATCGCCTCGGTGTCGGGGTTCTTGGTATGCAGCGGGTCGCTGTCGAACTGCAGGCGCGGCAGCAGCGCGGCGCCGAGGGCGGCAAGGACGACGAACACGACCAGGATCGGCACGCGCCACTTGGTCACGAAGCGGTCGAGCGGGACGGCGCTGGGAAAGCCGGGCTCCGATGCGCTGGCGTCGGGGTGGAACAGCGCCAATGCGGCCGGCAGGAAGGTCAGCGTGCAGGCGAACGCGATCAGCATGCCCACCCCGGCGATCAGCCCGAGTTCCGCGACCCCCGTGAAGCTCGTCGGCACGAAGGCCAGGAACCCGGCTGCCGTGGTCCCGGTCGCGACCAGGATCTGCACGCCCACGCGCCGGGCCGTAGCGTCGAGCGCGGGCATGATGAGCGGCTGCTCCTGCCGCATCTCGCGGAACCGCACGCTGAACTGGATGCTGAAATCGACCGCGATGCCGATGAACAGGATGGCGAACGCCACCGAGATCAGGTTGAGCGGCGTTACCGCGAGCGCTGCGAACCCGGTGGTCAGCAGCAGCCCGAGCCCCAGGGTCAGCAGGATCGGCACGATCACGCGCCAGCTCCGCACGGCGAGGTACAGCCACAGCGTCACCAGCAGCACGCTGCCGACCAGGCCGGCCACGGCGCCCTCCGCCACGGTCGCGAACTCCTCGTCCGCCAGCGGCACCGACCCGGTGAGCCGCACCTTCGCCGTCCCGGCCCGCACGAACTCCAGCTCGGCCGCCGTCGCGCGCAACGCCGCCGCCGCCGCGCCGCCGGGCTGCAGCGCGCCGTAGTCCAGCCGCGGCTGGGCCAGCACGAACCGGTACGGGCCGCCAAGCTCGGACACCGGGCCGGCCAGCAGGCGCTGCCACGACAGCGGCCGCGGCTGCCCGGCGAGCACGGAGGCCAGCGCCGCGTGGAAGCCGCGCAGCGACGGCTCGAACGGGCCGAGATTGGCCTGCCCCTGCTCCACGCCCATGGCGACCAACGCGAGGGCAGCGAACAGCCCGCGCGCGCTCGGGTCTGCGACGAGCTGGCCGAGGAAGGGCTGGGCGTCGATCGTCTGGTCCAGCAGCGCCTCGAGCTTGGCGCGGTCGAGGAACAGCAGGCCGTTGCGCTCAAGGTAGGGCGAGGCGTCCGGCCGCCGCACGCTGCGGAAATGCACGGTATCGGCCGCCAGGCGCTCGGCCAGGGCGGCGGCGGTCGCCTCCGCCTCCTCCGGCGAGTCGCCCTGCACGACGGCCACGATGAGGTCGTCGAACTGCGGGAACAGCCGCTTCAGCGCCGCCTCGCGCTGCTTCCACGGCAGTGCCGCGTCGAACAGGGTCCCTATGTCGGTGGTGACGCCCAGGCGTTGCCAGGAGACTGTCCCGGCGAGGACGGCGAGCACGGCGGCGACGGCCAGGACGCGCCCAGGGCGGCGGGCGCAGCCCATGACGATGGCGGCGAGGAGAGCATGGATCGGCATGGCGGCCACACACCAGAACCGGCCGCGCGCCGCAACCCTGCATCGGTCGCCCCCATCTTGATCGCCCCGCCTTGATCGCCGCAGTGCAGCCATGAACGCGTGCAACCCTTTCAGGACTGGCGCATTGTGCGCCACATCAGGGGAGGCAGGGATGCGCTTGGCGCACGCGTTGGTTCTGGCCGGCACGCTCGGGGTCTCCGCCTGCGCGCCATACGCCCTGGATGGCGGCGCGATCTACGCCACGGAGCAGCCCGTCTATGCCGAACCCTACGGCGGCGCCTACGTGGCCCCTGTGGCCCCGCCCCCGTACGGGTTCATCGAGCCGGCGCCCTTCGTGGTGGGACCGCCCCGTTACGGCTACGGCTTCGGCTACGAATACGCCCGCGAGCGGGAACGCCGCGAGTTCGAGTGGCGTCGGCGCCAGGAATTCGCCCGCGAGCGGGAACGCCAGGAGTTCCGCCGCCGGGAGTATGAGCGGCGCGAGGTCCGCCGCGCCGAGGGACCCCGCCCGGGCTTCGATCGCCGCCCTGAGGACCGGCGGAGGTGGGAGGAGCGGCGCGGGGAGAGCGAGGCGTTCCGCAACCAGACGCGCTAGACGTGGACGAGGGCGGCATTTCGGAACGGGTCGGGGGTCGGCTGGAACGGCTGGGCTTGCCGCCCGCGGAGGCTGCCCGGCGAGCCGGGCTGACGCCGGACGCGCTGGACCGCATCCTCGCCGGCGGCGCCCTGCCGCGCGGCGCGAAGCTGATCAAGCTGGCCGAGGTCCTGGACTGCTCGATCAGCTATCTCGTCGGCCTGGAGCCGGACGCGCCGCCCCCGGACGAGTTGCTGCAGGAGGACCAGGGCAGCTTCGGCACTCTGACGCCGGACCAGGATGCGCTGCTGCGTGCCTACGGCCGGCTGGACCTGGTGTCCAAGCAGGCGCTGCTGCGCGTGGCCCAGCGGATGGCCGGACCGGAGCCGGAACCGCCGGGGAAGCGGCGGCAGGGTTGAAACCCGATCAGCGCAGCCAGATGCCGCGAAACGCCGGGGATGGAGGGTAAAGCTGTCCCGCTCGGCTCGCCTTCTCGATCTGATGCAGGCGCTGCGCCGCAGGCGCCGCCCCGTATCGGCTGCCGATCTTGCCGCGGAGCTGGGCGTCTCGCTCCGCACGATCTATCGCGACGTCGCGACATTGGTGGCCCAGGGCGCGCCGATCGAAGGCGAGGCCGGGCTGGGCTACATCCTCAAGCCCGGCTTCTTCCTGCCGCCCCTGATGTTCGGCGAGGATGAGGTGGATGCGATCATCCTCGGCCTGCGCCTCGTGTCGCAGCGCGGCGATGCTGCGCTGGACCGGGCGGCAGACGACGCGCTGGCCAAGATCGCCGCCATCCTGCCGCCGGCGCTGGAGGATGCCGCCGCGACCAGCGGCCTGCTCGCGGGTCCGGGCCGATCGGGCGACACGCCGCACCTCGCCGCCATCCGCCGTGCGATCCGCGCCGAGGAGAAGCTGCGCCTGCGCTACACCGACAAGAAGGGCGTGGCCAGCCAGCGCACGGTCTGGCCCGTCGCCCTCGGCTTCTTCGAGGCCGCCGAGGTCCTCGCCGCCTGGTGCGAGATGCGGCGGGATTTCCGCCATTTCCGCCTCGACCGGATCAAGGCGGCCGAACCGTCCGGCGAGCGCTACCCGAAGCGGCGGCGCATCCTCCTGGCCGAATGGCGTCTCCAGCAGGATATCGACCAGATAGGCTGACCGCTGCTGCCGGAAACTGACACAGGCGCACGCTACGACGTGCCGGCGTCAACTCCGGAGATAGCATCATGCCTGACCTCAGCCTCGTCATCCTCTACGTCGATAGCCCGGCGGCCAGCGCCGCCTTCTACGCCGATCTGCTGGGCCAGCCGCCGGCCGAGGCATCGCCCACCTTCGCCATGTTCGCCCTGCCCGCCGGGGTCGGCCTGGGCCTGTGGTCGCGCCATACCGTCGAGCCGGCCGCGACCGCCGCAGGCGGCGGCGAAGTGGCCTTCACAGCCGACGACATCGATGCCGTTCACGCCGACTGGGCGACCCGCGGCCTGTCCATCGCCCAGGCGCCGACCGACATGGATTTCGGCCGCACCTTCGTGGCCCTCGATCCGGACGGCCATCGCCTGCGGGTCTTCGCGCCGGCGGCGCCATGATGGCCGCCTGGATCGCCGTAGCCTGCGCCGAGCATGTGCGGCGCGAGCGGGAGGGCGGGTTCATGCAGGTCTGCCACGAAAAGGCCGGACCGCTGAGGCGCATCCAACCCGGCGATGGCGTCGCCTACTACTCGCCCTCCATCACCTTCGGCAGCCGCATGCCGTATCGGGCGTTCACGACCATCGGGATCGTCGCGGAAGGCGGACCCTATCCCTTCGACATGGGCGGCGGCTTCGTCCCCTGGCGGCGCGACGTGCGCTGGGCCGCAGCGGTGGACGCGCCGATCGCGCCGCTGCTCCAGCGGCTCGACTTCTCGGCGGGAACGAGGAATTGGGGGCAACAGCTGCGCTTCGGCCTGCTGGCGGTCAGCGCCGCGGATTTCGGCGTCATAGCGGACGCCATGAATGCCGTGCTGGAGGCGCCTGCCGTCACCTGAATAACCGCTCGCCGCCCTCCTCAACACGGATCTCACGCCCAGCCCCTCGCCGCGCAGCGCAACCCTTGCTATCCCTCCCGCCCCATCGCGCGGACGACCCCTATGGACCAAGCCCGGCCGTTCATCGACAGCGCGCTCGCCCTGCTCGCGCGCACCGCCGGCGCCGTACTCGGGGCACTCGCGGTCGTCGAGGCCTGACTCCGCCTGCATATGGGCCAGCTCGGCGTGCCGCACGCGCTGCAGACGGCCGTGCTGGTCGTGGGCGCGCTGCTGCTGGCCCTGGCCGCGTTCCGCCTGCTCGGCTGGGCGCTGCGCATCCTGCTAATATTGTTCCTGGTCGCCCTCGCCGTGCAGGCCTTCGGCCCAGCCCGGCGGTCCGCGGCGCCTGTGCGCCACACCCACGCCGCCGAGCGTCAGGCGGCCGGCACGCCCTTGGTGGTCGAGTACTCGAAATGCAGCGCCACGTCGGGGTGCACGAGCGGGTAGATCGCGTGCGCGGCCATGGCCGCCTCGCTGAACCCCTGCAGGATCAGCTTGAGCTTGCCGGGATAGGTCGCGACGTCGCCGATGGCGAACACGCCGGGCACCGAGGTCTCGCAGGTCGCGGCCGTGACCTGGACGTGACTGTGCGCCAGGTCGATGCCCCAGCCCGCGATGGGGCCGAGGTCCATGCTCAGCCCGAAGAATGGCAGCAGCCTGTCGGCCGGCAGATGCCGGGTCTCGCCCTGCAGGGTCTCGACCTCGACGGCCTCGAGCCCGCCGGCGCCGTGCAGCGCGTGGAGCTGATAAGGGATGACGAGCTCGATCTCGCCGCGCGCGGCGGCCTGGTCGAGTTGCGCCGCCGTCTCGGGCGCCGCGCGGAACTTCGGCCGGCGATGCACCACGTACACCTTCGCCGCGATGTCCTTCAGCGACAGCGCCCAGTCCACCGCGCTGTCCCCGCCGCCGGCGATCACCACGCTGCGGCCACGGAAATCTTCCCGTCGACGGACGTAATATTGGATGCTCCCCGCGGCCTCGAACTCCGCCAGGCGCTCCAGCGGCGGCCGGTTGGGGCCGAACGCGCCGGCGCCGGCTGCCAGCACGATCGCCTTGCAGTGCACCTCGTCCCCCCCGTCGGTGCCCAGCACGAAGGCGCCGACGGACCCCTCCAGCCGCTCCACCCGCCGGCCTAGTAGGAACGGCGGCGCGAACGGCGCGATCTGCGCCTCCAGGTTGCTGATGAGGTGCCCGGCCGCGATCGCGGGGTGGGCGGGGATGTCGTAGATCGGCTTCTCCGGATACAGCGCCGCGCACTGCCCGCCCACCTCGTCGAGCGCATCCACCAGCGCCGTGCGCAGCTTCAGCATCCCGCACTCGAAGGCGGCGAACAGGCCCACGGGGCCCGCGCCCACGATGGCGACGTCGGTCTCGATACGGTTCGGCATGGCGCATACCTAGCCCATCCCGCCCGACGATCAACCCGTTTGCCGCGCGCCGCCGCGCAGGGCAGAGTGCCCGGCATGCCCGCGCTCACCCTGCCGGACCTGGCCGCGACCGAGGCGCTGGGCGCCCGCCTCGCCTCCCTGCTGCGGCCCGGCGACGCCGTGCTGCTCGACGGCCCGCTCGGCGCCGGCAAGACCGCCCTCGCCCGCGCCCTGCTGCGCGCCCTCGCCGCCGCCCCGGCGCTCGAAGTCCCCAGCCCCAGCTATACCCTGGTCCAGACCTACGATACCCCCATCGGCCCCGTGCACCATTACGACCTCTGGCGCCTGGACGGCGCGGCCGCGGTCGCCGAACTCGGCTGGGACGAGGCGCGCGACGGCGTCGTGCTGGTGGAGTGGCCGGACCGGCTCGGCGCGCTGCGCCCCGATGACGCGCTCACGATCGCGCTCCGCCCCGCATTAGGCGAAGCACGATCGGCCGAACTCAGGGGGTGGAACGGCCGCCTGGATCTGCTCGCAAAGGATGGTCCCGGCCTTGTCCCCTGAAGACCTCGCAGCGAGGCACCCTCGCCTCTACCACCTGACCGAGCCGGGCGCCTTGCCAGGGATCATGCGGCACGGGCTGCTGCCGACGCAGCGGCTCCTCAAACTCTTCGAGGTCCCAGAGACGGACCGGCGCGCCATCGAGCGCCAGCGCAGGCCGGCAAGCATTGCCCTGACACACCCCGTCCATGGCCGGGCCAGGATCACGGACAACCTGCCACTGAGCATGACCGCGCTTGCGGCGTGCCTGGACGACGGACTCGCGCCTGAGGACTGGCTGCGCATCCTGAATGAGCGGGTTTTCTTCTGGGCGGACGAGAAGGGCCTCGCCACCCTCTCAGGCGCAAGGCTCAACCGGACTCGCGAGCGCGAGGTGCTCGTGCTCGACACATTGAGCGTCGCCCGGCGTTTCCGTGGACGGATGGAGCTCTCTGCGATCAACTCCGGGGCGACCATACGGCGTGCCGCCAGGCGCGGACTGTCCACCTTCGTCCCGTTGGAGCGTCACAGCTACGAGATGTGGCGTCGGCTGCGCGGCGGACGCGACCGCGTGCGCGAGGTGACGGTGGTCGGAGGGGTGCTCGACGTGGCCGATCACTTGATCGAGCACTATCGAGTGGGCGCGCGCGACGCCGCAGCCCCGGCCGAAGCCACGCCGCAACTGCTCGGGGCGTCTCGATGAACCTGCACACCATCCCGCTGGGGGTGCCGTTCCTCGACGCGCTCGCCCGCTGGTGGCTCGACCGCGCCAAAGACGATCCGCTGGCGGTCGCCGACGGCCTGATCCTGCTGCCCACCCGCCGCTCCGCCCGCGCCCTCGCCGACGCCTTCCTGCGTCAGACCGAGGGCCGCCCGCTGCTGCTGCCCCGCATCGCCGCCCTCGGCGCACTGGACGAGGCGCCGCTCGCACTGGCCGGCAGCCTCGACCTGCCGCCCGCCGTGGGCGAGGCCGACCGCCTCGCGGTGCTGACCCGGCTCGTCATGGCGCTCGACGGCGACTACGGCGCCCCCGCCACCGCCGACCGCGCCTGGCAGCTCGCGGTCGAGCTGGCGACCCTGCTCGACGAGGCGCACCGGGCCGAGGTCGATCTCACCGAGGCCCTGCCCGACGCCGCCGAGGCCGGCTACGCCGAGCACTGGGCGCGCACCATCGAGTTCCTGCGCATCGTCACCCGCACCTGGCCGGACTGGCTCGCCGAGAACGGCCTGATGGACGGGGCGGAGCGCGCCATACGGCTGCTCGACGCCCAGGCCGCCGCGTGGACTGAGCGCGCGCCGGATCATCCCGTCGTGGTCGCGGGCACCACGGGCGGGATCAAGGCCGTCGCGCGCCTGATCCGCGTCGTCGCCAACTTGCCCAGCGGCAGCGTGATCCTGCCCGGCCTCGACCTCGACATGCCGCAGGACACCTGGGACGCGCTGCCGGAAGGCCACCCGCAATCCGGGATGCGCAACCTGCTGATCAACCTCGACGCCACCCGCGGCGACGTGCAGCCCTGGCCGGACGCACCCGCCTCCGTCCCCGCCGGGCGCTTCGCCACCTTCGGCCGCGCGCTGCTGCCGGCGATGGCGCTCGGCGACTGGACCCGCGACGGCCCGGCCGACATCGATGGGTTGCAGCGCCTGGAGCCGGCCGACCAGCAGGAGGAAGCCGTCGCCATCGCCCTCGTGCTGCGCGACGCGCTGCAGCGGCCGCACGCCCGCGCCGCCCTGGTCACGCCCGACCGCCAGCTTGCCGGGCGCGTCGCGGCCGAGCTGGCGCGCTACGGCGTGGTCGCGGATGACAGCGCCGGCGAGCCCCTGGCCGAAACGCCGCCCGGCGCCTTCCTCCGCCTGCTCGCCCGCGCCGTGGCCGACGCCCTGGCCCCCGTGTCGCTGCTCTCCTTGCTGAAGCATCCCCTCGCTGCCCTCGGCCTCGCCCCCGTCGCCTGCCGCGAGGCCGCGCGCGCCCTGGAGCGTCTGTGCCTGCGCGGCCCGGCGCCCGCCCCCGGGCTGGCCGGGCTGCGCACCGCCGTGGACCACGCCGGCGGCGGCGGCGCCGCGCGCGACCTGCTGGACCGCATCGAGGCCGGGCTCGCCCCCGTCATGGCGATCGCGCTGCGCACCGACGCGACGCCCGCCGAGGCGCTGACCGCGCTGCTGGAGGCCGCCGAGGCCGTCGCCGCGACCGACGAGATGCCCGGCGACACCAGGCTGTGGTCCGGCGAGGAGGGCGAGGCGCTGGCGATCCACCTCACCGCGCTGCTGGGAGCCCTGCCCATCCTGCCCGCGCAGCCCGTGGCGACGCTGCCCGGCCTGCTCGACAGCTCGATGGAGTCTGCCGTGGTCCGCAGCCGCCGCGCGCTGCGCGGACGCGACGGCGCCGGCCGCGAGCACCCGCGCGTACAGATCCTGGGGCTATTGGAAGCGCGGCTGCAATCGGCCGACCTGGTGGTGCTGGGCGGCCTGGTCGAGACGGTATGGCCGCCCGCGACCGACGCCGGGCCTTGGATGAGCCGGCCGATGCGCGAGCGCACCGGGCTCGCCAGCCCGGAGGAGCGCGTGGGCATCATGGCGCATGATTTCGTCATGGCGGCCTGCTCGGCGCCCACCGTCGTGCTGTCATGCCCGCGCCGGCGGGACGGCGCCCCGGCGGTGCCCGCGCGCTGGCTGGTGCGACTCGATGCGTTCCTGGCCGGGCGCGGGACGGCGCTGCCCCGGCATCCCGCGAGCGCCTGGGCGCGCGAGCTGGACCAGCCCGCCGGGCCGCCCCGCCCCGTGGCGCCGCCGCGCCCGCGCCCGCCGGTGGAGCAGCGCCCGCGCCGGCTCTCCGTCACCGAGATCGAGACCTGGCTGCGCGACCCCTACGCGATCTATGCCCGGCGCATCCTGAACCTGCGCGCGCTGCCGCCGATCGAGGAGAGCGCCGACCTCGCGGATTACGGCTCGATCGTGCACGCCGCCATCGCGCGCTTCCTGCGGCGCCTGCCGGAGACCTACCCGCGCGACGCCGCCGCCCGGCTGCGCCGCGAGATGGACGCGGCGCTGGACGAGGCGGCCCTGAACCCCGCGCTGGCGGCCTGGTGGCGCCCGCGCCTGGCCCGCATCGCGGACTGGACGGCGGAGGCCGAGCGCAACCGCCGCCTGGCCGGGCCCAAGGCGCTGATCAAGTCCGAGGTGGCCGGCGAGTGGCAGGTGCCCGTGCCCGGCCGTCCCTTCGCCCTGCGCGGCCGGGCCGACCGGATCGAGCGCCGGGCCGATGGCGGCATCGCCATCCTGGACTACAAGACCGGCGAGGTGCCGAACTCGCGGCTGGTCGAGCGCGGCCTGGCGCCCCAGCTCCCGCTGGAGGCCGCGATGGCCGGCGCGGGCGTGTTCGGCCCCGAGCTCGAAGGCCGCGCCATGGAGCTGACCTACTGGCACCTCACCGGCGGTTTCCATGCCGGCGAGGTCAAAACCCTGTTCGACGGCGACGCTGACGAGATCGCCGAGGCGGTGGCCCAGGCCGAGGCCAAGCTCGCCGCCCTGGTCGTCGCCTTCGATGACCCCGGCCGCGCCTACCTGTCCCAGCCCTATCCCGGCGCCGCCCCGCGCTTCTCCGACTACGCGCAGCTCGCCCGCGTCGCGGAATGGGCGGCGGTGGAGGAGGGCGGATGAACGTCCTCCCGCTCCCCGCCGGCCTCTCCGCCCGCGACCGCGCGCACCGGGAGCAGTTGGCCGCGTCCGACCCGGCGGTCTCCGCCTTCGTCGGCGCGTCCGCCGGCTCCGGCAAGACCAAGCTGCTCACCGACCGGATGCTGCGCCTCATGCTGGCCGGCGGACCCGAAGGCATCACCGTCGAGCCCTCGCGCATCCAGTGCCTGACTTTCACCAAGGCGGCCGCCGCCGAGATGTCGCTGCGGCTGCAGCGCCGGCTGGGCCAGTGGGTGACGCTGGACGACACCAAGCTCGATGCCGAGCTGCACGAGTTGGACCTCCCGCGCAACGCCGAGACCCGCGCCCGCGCCCGCGCCCTGTTCGCCCAGGTGCTCGACCTGCCCGGCGGCATGCGGATCGGCACCATCCATGCCTTCTGCCAGTCCCTGCTGCGCCGTTTCCCGCTGGAGGCAGCACTTTCGCCGCATTTCCGGCTGGTGGACGACGCGGATGCCCGGCTGGCGCTGGAGCAGTCGCGCGACGACGTGCTGGCCGACGCCTCTCCCACGGCGCTGGCCGAACTCGCCGGCCTCGCCTCCGCCGACGATTTCTCCCGGTTGATCGCGACCTTGCAGGCGGAGCGCCCCCGGCTCGGCCCGGCGCTGGACCTGGCCGGGCCGCACCTGCTGGCCGCGCTGCGCCTCGCCTACGCGCACGGAACTGCCGCAGTAAAGGACCGGGCGGGCGTGCTGCTCGGCTGGCTCGCCCTGCCGCCCGCCGAGCGCCCGGCGATGTGGCACGAATGGCTTAAGGGGCTGCTGACCGCCGCCGGTGCGCCCCGCGCGCTCAGCGCTTTCGCCGGCAAACGGCTCGCGGAGCAGCAGCCCTCCATCCCCGAGGCGGTCGCGGCCGAGCAGGCGCGCGTGCTGGCGGTGGAGGACGAGCGCCGGGCGCTGCGCACGGCGACCGCCTCGGCTGCGTTGCTGCAGCTCGCCGCCCCCGTGCTGCGCGCCTATGCCGGCCGCAAGCAGGAGGGCGGGCTGCTCGACTACGAGGACCTGATCGGCCGCACCACGAGTCTGCTGATCGACCCGGGCGCCGCCTGGGTGCTGTATAAACTCGACGGCGGCATCGACCACCTGCTGCTCGACGAGGTGCAGGACACGGCGCCGGGCCAGTGGCAGATCGCCCATACCATGACCGCGGAGTTCTTCGCCGGGCTGGGCGCGAAGGACGTGCACCGCACCTTCTTCGCGGTGGGCGACCCCAAGCAGAGCATCTACTCGTTCCAGGGCGCCGACCCCGAGGAGTTCGACCGCTCGCGCAGCCGGATGGGCCAGCGCGTGCGGGATGCCGACCAGGAATGGCGCGACGTGGCGCTCGACGTTTCGTTCCGCTCCACGGCCCCCGTGCTCGACCTGGTGGACGCCGTGTTCGACGACCCGGTAGCCCGGCGCGGCGTGGCCGACGACGGCCCGTTGCGCCACTACGCCGACCGCGCCGAGTACGCCGGGCGCGTCGAGTTGTGGCCGCTCGTGCCCGTGCCGGCCGAGGAGGCGCCGGAGCCCTGGACGGTGCCGGAACGCAACCTCGGCCTGGTCTCCGCGCCGCAGCGCCTGGCGGATGCTCTGGCCGAAGCGGTCGCCGGCGAGCTGCGCGACGGCGTCGTGCTGCAGAGTCGCGGCCGCCCGCTCCAGCCTGGCGACGTGCTGGTGCTGGTCCGCCGCCGCGACGCCTTCGCCAGCGCGCTGGTCCGTGCGCTCAAGGCGCACGGCGTGGCAGTGGCCGGGCTCGACCGCCTCGTGCTGACGGAGCAGGCGGCGGTGCAGGACCTGCTGGCCCTGTGCGACGCGATATTGCTGCCGGAGGACGACCTGGCGCTCGCCTGCGTGCTGACCAGTCCGCTCGGCGGGCTGACCGATGACAGCCTGATGCGCCTCGCCATGGGCCGGCCGGGCACGCTGTGGGGCGCGCTGCGCGAGCGGGCAGAGGAGCGGGAGGTGTGGCGCGGGGCGCACGCCATGCTCGCCGCCCTGATGGCGCGCGCCGATTTCGTGACGCCGCACGCCCTGCTGACCGAGGCGCTCGGCCCGCTCGGCGGACGCGCCCGCCTGCTCGCCCGCCTCGGGCCGGAGGCGGCGGAGCCGGTGGACGAGCTGCTGAACGCCGCACTCGCCTGGACCGCCGCCCACCCGCCCTCGCTGCAGGGCTTCGTCCACTGGCTGCGCCGCTCCGGCGCCGTCGTGAAGCGCGAGGCAGAGGGCGCCGGCGGTGCCGTGCGGGTGATGACGGTGCATGGCGCCAAAGGGTTGCAGGCGCCGCTGGTGATCCTGCCGGACACGACCGGGCTGCCGCCGGAGGGCGAGCCGTTCGCCTGGATGCAGGACAAGCAGACCGGCGCCGATCTCCCCATTTGGACCCCGCGTGCCGAGTTCCGCAGCCGGACGGTGGACGCGGCGCGCGCCGCCGAGCGGGAGCGGCGCCTGCGCGAGTACAACCGGCTGCTGTATGTAGCGATGACCCGCGCCGAGGACCGCCTCCTGGTCTGCGGCTGGCAGGGCCGCCGCGACGTGCCCGGCGAGAGGTGGTATCACCTGGTCGAGCGCGGCATCCCCCGGCTCGGCGGCGCGGCGCGGCCGTTCGACGTCGTGCCTGGCGGGTGGGAGGGCGAGCGCCTGGTGCTCAGCTCACCGCAGCGCGCGAAGCTGCCGCC
>JBBSIT010000014.1:0-16836 GCA_038231995.1 Acetobacterales bacterium
CGGCCCGCCCGAGGCGAACGCTCAGCGCCGTCTCGGCGCTGGGCGCGGACCGCAGGGGCCGCACCCGGCTGCGGCGCACCTTGGCCACCGCGGTCTCGAAGTCGGCGCGCCACAGCCAGAAGCGCACCCGTACGTAGGACCAGACGATCTCGAGCACGAGCGCGATCTTGTCGGCGCGCACGTAGGCGTTGTCGATCGACACGATGCGGCCGCCGTGCAGCCAGGCCACCATCGACCCGGCGGCGACCACGAGCACGCCGCCCAGCATCAGCGCCGGCCGCAGCAGCCGGCGCTTGCTGCGCGGGGCGGCCTCCGGCCGGGTCCCCACCTGGTCCGCCAGGTCCCGTTCCGTCACGATGGCTTGCGACACTAGGCCACGTCCTCCAGCTCGGGGCGGCGGGAGAGGGTGCACCTCATCCGCGCGAGCGCCCCCGTCAAAATGTCCAAGGTGGCCTCGTCCAGGCCCGTCGTGAGGTGATCGACCAGATCGTCGCGCTGCCCGGCGAGATCGGCGAGCGCCGGCCCGGCGTCGGGCAGCAGGTGCAGGCGCCAGATACGGCGATCCGCCGGGTCGGGGCGCCGCTCGACCATGCCGCGCGCTTCCAGCCGGTCCAGCAGGCGGCCGACGGTGATCGGCTCGACCTCCAGGATCTCGGCCAGCTCCTTCTGCGACAGGCCGGGCTGGCGTTCGAGCCGCGCCAGGATGACCCATTGAGCCCGCGTCATGCCGTGGGCGCGGGCGCGGCGGTCTGCCTCGGTGCGCACCATGCGGCCGACATCGTTGAGGAGGAGCAGGAGATCTGAATTAGGCACGGGTGTTATAATAAGCAGCGTTATTATCGGCTGCAAGGGGCGAGGCTGCGTCCAGCGGTCCCGCCGCGGCGCCTTGGGCGGTTGCCCTGGCCGGACCGGGTCGGCAGCTGGATTTCGGGATGGAGTTGGCGAGCGCAGGAGGCGTCGCGCCGAAGCTCGCGGCGAGTGGAGGTCCTACTCCCCGTTTACCGCGGCGGCGATGAAGGTGGCGAAGTTGGCCCCGGCGGCGCCGTCGGGGTCGGCCACGTCATCCGTTTGCGGCAGCACCGAAGTGTCGGTCGGACCGGCCCAGACCGGGGTGATCCGCCCCTGGCCGCCTTCGCCCAGCAGCTCCGCGACGACGCTGAACGCAGACTCCAGCTCCGCCAGCCGCACCCATAGTGCGGTCGCGGCGGCCGGCGTGGCCGGCACGTCGAGGCCGAGCTTCTGCGCCATCAGCACCTGGCGGAAGCGGGCGATGCCGGCCGAGTAGCCTTTCGCGACCTGGCGGTCGATGCTGGCGACGTCGGCGGCGCCGTCGAACGTCATGCCGCGCCGGCGGAAATGGCTGGTGCCGACCAGGCACCACACGTCGTCGATGACGATGGTGGTGGAGCGGATCGGCGACGAGCGGCCGGGGAAGCCGACGGGGTGGAAGGCGGCGACGCGGGCGTTCGCGGCGGCGGTGAGGTCGAGCACCGCCTGCTTGCGCTGGGCGAAGGCGGCGCGCACCCAGCCCTGCTTGGCGGCGGCGAAGTCCGGCAGGCGCGGCGTGCAGACGATGACCTTGAGGCGCGGCCGGGCGACGAGCTGGCTGCGGATGATGTCCACGAGGTCGATCTCGTGCGGCAGCGGCGGGACGGGCGGCGAGGCGGCGCGCCAGGTGCGGCCGAACGCCGGGCTCTCGATGTAGATCAGCTCCCGCGCCTCGCCGAGCGCGCGGCGCAGCGACCACAGCGCGTCCCGCTGCCCGTGCTTGGCGGTGACGATCTCGCGCTGCACGCGGGGGCCGATCGCCGCCTCGTTGCCGACCGTGATCGTGGGCGGCGCCACGCCGAGCGCGCTGGCGGCGTTGTTGACGAGGTTCTGCACGCTGTCGCCGGGTTGCGGCTCGGGGACGGCGGGGATGGAGAGTTCCGGCGTGTCGCAGATGGCGGCGACGGTCTCCAGGAACACCCCGGCGACGGTGCCGGTTGTATCGGCGGGCGGCGGGTTCCAGTTGTTGCCGCCGGTCTCGACGATCCATCCGACGGCTGTGCCGCCGAGCGGGATCATCGGCTGTGCCCGCTTGATCGCGTGCAGGGCGAGGTCGCGCGCCAGCCAACCGTCGCAGCGCAGGCCGGTGGCGAAGATGTCGGGGCCGGCGGGGTTGCCGGGGTTGCCCAACTCGGGGCGGGCCGAGCGCGCCTCGGGGGTCAGGCGGGCGCCGGTGAGCAGCGCGCTCCAGGCGAGCGGGGTGTTGGCGGCGGGCGCCGTGCCGGTCACGAGCAGGGAGTCGAAGCGCATCATGGTCGGCAGGCGCGGTCCCTGGCGAGGCTGGGTCTCGCTGGCCAGGGCGCGGACGAAGGCGAGGATGCCGCCTCCCGGTGCGGGCAGCGGCGTGGTACGCGGCACGCCGAACAGCGGCGACGCCGCGACGCCGCGGGTGGCGAGGCCGTCGAGGATGGTCTTCAATGCCGGCGCGCCGAGCAGGGATGCGCCGCCGAAATCGGCCGCGTTGCTGACCCAGCTCTCCGTGCCGGCGACCGCGACCGTGACCTGGGAGAACAGCCGGCGCCGGCCCATGCGGTCAGTGACGACGATGTCCATGCCGAGGTTGGCGGGGGCGGGGAACGCATCGCCGGCGGCGAGGCCGAAGGCGTTGGCCAGCAGTACCTTGGTGTCCGCGCCGGCCTTGGCGATGGCGGAGCCGCCGTCGGGGCGGATGAAGGAGGGCGTGTCGCCGATCGCCGCGATCTCCTGGAACAGGCGGGGGAAGATGCGGACATGGGCGGCGTCGGGCAAGCGGCCGGCGGCGATGGTGACGATGACGTCGCGGTCGGCGCCGGCGCCGTCGGCGGCATTGCGGCGCTTGGCGGACAGCCCGGCGGCCGGCGTGGTGGCGGGCGAGATCGGCTGCGGCGGCGCGCCGGGGGGGAAGGCGGGCCAGTGCCCGGGGGCGCCCGGCGCCGGGGGCGCCGCCAGCGCCTCGTCCAGCTCCGGCGAGACGGCGATGGCGAACAGCGACGGCTGGGCGCCGAGGCTCGCCACCATGGCGGCGGCAGCGCCCGCCACGTCCTGCGCGTCCGGTAGGTAGGCGAAGTTCGGCACGGGATCGCGCACCTGCGGCTGCAGGAAGGGCGGCGTCAGGCCGTCATCGCCGGGCACGCCGGCGACCGGGGCGGTGGTGCGGTTGCCGAGCAGGTGCCAGTCGAGATCGACGGCCATGATGCGGAGGAATTGTCGCGCGAGCGTGACCCCGGCGGGCAGCGCCGGCGGGGCGAGCGGGGTTCGCGCCAGCAGGCCGGCGGTCGCCCAGCCCCAGCGCAGCGGCTTCGTGGCGCCGTCGTTCGTCTCGTCGGCGGCCGAGCGCCCGACCGACTGCCCGGCGCCGATCGTGACCAGCCCGTTGTTGGCGACCGGCGCGACCAGCGCGTTGGCGCCGTCGATCAACTTCAGCCGCGCCAGCTCCCGCGTGGGCACGTAGCCCCAGCCATGCGGGTCGATGACGTGGGCGAGGACGCCCGAGGCGAGGGCGGCGAGGGCGGCGAGGCCGCCGGGGTCGGAGACGGCCTGGGCCGGGCCGTTGGCGACATAGAGCGCGGGGCGCCACGCCAGCAGGTCCTGGAACAGGCAGGCCACTGCTACGGGGTCCACGATCAGGCCGCGGTGGTCGTGGAACGAGATCGTGACGGCGCCGGGCACGTCCACGACTCGCCGGCGAAGAACCATTCCGGCACCGGCACTGGCGCCGGCATGGCGGCGCCGCGCACCACCAGCGCCACCGGCACCGGGTGGAGGGCGGGCGTCGCCCCGAGCCGTGCCGCCACGAGTGCTGCCAGCCGCCGCGCGGCCTCCGGGTGCAGGCGGAGCACCGCGGCCGGCCCGGCGAGCGAGCTGCCGTCCGGGCCGCTGTAGGCGGCGGGGCTGGCGACGAACTCGCGGATGGCGCGGAACGGCGCGCGCAGGCCGGTGACCTGCAAGGTCAGGGCGGCGGGGTCGTAGGTGCCGGCGCCGCCGGACCACACCGGCGAGAGGTTCGGCGCCGTCAGCCCGAGCGCGTCGAGCCCGTGCGATTGCAGGTCGTTGGCGGCGCCCCCGGCGGTCAGCACGGTCTGCGGCGGGATCAGGGCGACCATGCTACGGCGCTCCCACGGTGGCGTGCGCGGTCTGGCCGTCCGGCGACGTGAGGGTCAGGTTGACCGTGGCGGCCAGGCGCAGGAACACCAGGACCTGGTTGCCGCTATGGCGCAGCGGGATCGTGAGCGGATCGGTGAACGGGTCGTTGCCGGCCTGGATCGGCGCGATCGAGGGCAGGTTCGTCGTCGTCGTCATGGGCGGCGGCGGGTGCGGGTTGGATACGGTGTGCGTCCATGCGGCCGAGACGGTGAGCACGTACGGCCCTCCCAGGGCTGCGGTGAACGGCGCGCCGGTGGTGAAAGCCAGGATGTACCGTCCGGGCGGGGAAGGCTTGGCCACCGGCGAGATGATGTCCGGCGCGGGCAGGGCCGGGTTGTCGAGCAGGCGCTCGGTAATGCGGCCGAGCGGGTCGGTCAGCACGACGCGCAGCCGCACGGCGTCGGCGGGGTTGGGACGGAGTAGCAGGATGCGGAAGCGCGACCCGCCGGCGATGCTCTCGCGCCAGAGGGCGGGAGCTGGGGCGGGAGCGGTGGGCACGGCGGCGAGGCTTGCGTCGGGCACCACGCCGCCGGGCGGGCTGGGCGGCCAGGCGAACAGCGGCAGCAGCGAGCCGTTGGCGGGCATGGAGAACGCCTCGACGCGGATCAGGTGTGGGCCGAGGTCGGTGGGCGGCACCGGCGCCGTGCTGGTCAGGGTGAAGCGGACAGTGCCTGGCGGTCCCGGGAAGTCCGTGACCGGCGGCGAGAGGTCGGGCGGGCCGTCGGGCGGGACGACCACCCAGGCGGCGCCGCTGGGCTGCGACCGGCCGCCGTAGTGGCCGCGCAAGGGATCGTCGCCGGACACCGCGACGGCGCGGTAGTAGACGCGCTTCCACGAGCCGCCGGGGTTGTCGAGGCCGGTGACGGCGCCGAGCGCCTGGGCCTCGCCGGGTCCGGCGCCGGCGGCGGGGACGACCTGCCACACCGGATCGGGTCCGGTGATGCGCGCGACCGGCGGCCCCATGGTGTCGAGCTCCAGCGACGCTTCCGGCACGCGCACGCGGTGCAGGTCGATCCTGACGACGGGCGCGCCCGGCCGGGTCGTCATGGTCACGCGGGCGCGGTAGGTGGGGACGCCGCCGATGCTGACCTGGGTGCGGGCCAGCTCGAGCCGCACCGGCGAGGGCGGGACGACCTGCGGTGCTGCGAAGGCCGAGAAGCGCTTGCGGCGGTCGGGGTCGGCCAGGCTCGGCCAGGCGCTCTCCACCTGCCCGGCGCTCGTGCCGAGCACGAGATAGAGGTGGATCTCCTTCGACCCGCGCGGGATCAGCGCCTCCATGCTGGTGGTGGCCGTCGCCGTGCTGTTGATGCGGGTGAACGGCTCGCGCAGCGGCTTGGCCTCGAAGGCGTTGCGGAGCGCCAGCAGCCGGTCGCGCAAGGACAGGCTCGCCGGCGCCTCGCCCAGGCCGCCGGCGATGCGGAACTTGGATTCGGCGGCCTGATAGACGAAATAGCCGGTCGCGCCGGGCAGCGCACTCCAGGCGAGGCGGAGCCGGTGCTCGCCGCGCGCGTCCGCCAGGCTGGCGAGCTGCACGTCCTCGTGTAGCGCCGTGACGATCGGGGGGCGCGGGTCGGAGGCGCTGATGACCAGCGGTTCGGCCGACCAGTCCCCGGCGCGCTGCGGGGCGAGGTTCTCCGGACCCTGCGCCCACAGCGCGAGGCCGACATGGCCGGCGGCGGCGAAGTCCAGCTTGAAGCCGGGCACGGTCAGGCGGTAGCGGCGGGGGCCGGCGACGATGACGGGGCTCGCCTGCACCGACTTGGCGTCGTCCGAGACGTAGGCGAGCACGGCGCCGGGCACGCTGCCGGCCGCGCCGCCGGTGAAGGTGATCACCAGAGGCGCGCCGGCGCCGCCGGGGAAGCCGGTCTGCAGCCCGGCCGGCAGCGACAGGTCCGCCGGCGGCAGCTCCGGCTTGGCCGCAGCGTAGAGCCGCCCGGCCAGGCGCAGCAGGCGGGGGCTGCGCACGGTCCAGTCCCAGGAAAGGTCGAGCACCAGGATCGCGTCGCAGACGGAGCCGGCGGCCGGCACGACGCTGTCGAGCCGCGCCGAGAGCAGGCGGACCTGCTGCGCCTTTGGTTCCTGCGGCGCCGCGTCGGCCGTCGCCCAGGTGCTCCAGACGCCGCAGATGTCCTGATGCGCGACGCCGTAGCGCAGGATGTTGGGCGCGGCGGCGGGATCGATGCCGTAGGCGCCGTCGGTGGCGCGGATCTGGTCGGTGTCCTCCGCGACCTGCTGGCTGGTGGTCGCGCTGACCGGCTGCAGCGCCGGGGGATCGAGCTTGCGGCTGCCCATGAGAGATTGGGTGGGCGAGGGCGGCGCCATGCCGTAGCGCGCGGCGGCGTAGCTGGCGATGCGGAACGGGGTCTGCTGCGGGATCTGGTCCCAGCTCAGCCGCACCAGCGCCCGGTAGCGCGCGTCCAGTGCGGCGGGGGAGGCCAGTCCGTCCAACGCCGCGCCGAGGTTGGCGGGCTTGGCCGGCGGCAGCGGCCGGCTCGGCGCGAAGACGATGGCGGCGTACTCCGCGGCGGCCGAGGCGCCGTCCAGGCCACGCTCGAAGAACGCGCTCACCATGAAGTCGAAGGGCGAGATGGTGGGATCGACCTGGGTCCCGATGATTTGCTCCGGGACATGGGTGTACGCCGTGCCGAACCCGGCGATCAGGCTGGCCAGCGGGTCGGACGCAATGCCGAGCATCAGCGTCGAGACCGGGGAGAAGTTGGTCTTGGCGGTGCTGCCGCCGCCCTGCAGCGGCAGCGCGTGGTTGACCCGGAAGTTGATCTGCTGGTCCGGAGGGTTGGAGGCGATCATCGTGTGCAGATCGGGCAGCACGTCGCCCAGCATCGTCTTCACGATGGCGACGGGGTCGGCTTCCACCCAGGGCGGCGCCGGGTGGCCCGGCTCGATCAGGTCGTCCCAGCCGAAGAACGGCGCGCCGCGGCGGTAGCGGTCGAGCGCCGCGTTGATGGGTTTCATGGGCGCGCCGGTCAGGCCCTGGTCGCGGTCCCAATGGAACACGCCCGCCCACTGCGCGGGCTCGACGGGGAGGCCGACCAGCTCGATGGGCTTCCACGCCGGGTCATTGGCGGCGCTCGCGCCGTCGTACCCGGCGAGGTTGGAGACGGTGGCGGCGCCGAACACCACGAGCGAGACGATCTGCGGCCCGCTGAAGCTGAAGCTATGCGACCCGGCCGCGAACTGCGCGACGCCCACGATGGCGGAGGCCCAGGGCGCCCCGGCATAGGCGACCACGATTGCCACCGCGCCGGCGCTGGTGCCGCGCACGAACACCTGCGGCGGGTCCCACGCATAGACCTGGCCCGCGAAGCTGGAGTAGCTCGCGAGGTTGCCGACCGGCGCGGGCGCGGCTGCGCTCTTGCGCGGGCGTTGCCAGACCTGGAATGCCTGGGTCGGCAGGCCGAGCTTGGGGTCCAGCATCCAGCGGAGCTGCACCACCGCCGGGCCGACCCGGCGGCGCTCGGCGATGGGGCCGACCGGGGCGTTGTGCCGGCGCGCGGCCAGGGTCCAGTCCACCACGGCGCCGGCCAGGATGAAGCGGTCGGGATCGAGGATGCGCGGGGCCATGCGTCATTCCTCCCAGGGGGCCTTGGCCAGCATCAGGTCCACGATGGCGCGGCGCTCCTCGGCGATCGGCATGTAGGTGTCGGCGGGGGCGGAGGCGGTGCGGACCAGGTCGAGCGCGAGGCGCTTGCCGCGGCTGCCGGCGCCGAGCGCCACCAGCGCCCGCTGGTCGCCGGGTGCGCGGATGAAGCCGTTGGGGGCGACGGCGGCGGTGGTGGCCGCGCCCTGCTGCAGCACGAGCCAGTTGCGGCTGCCGAGCACCCAGCGCGTGGCGTTGGATGGGCCGGTGGTGTCGGTGATCTTCTCCGGGTGCGGCCGGCTGCGCCAGAGCGGCTCGGGCGCATCGACCAGCACCGCGGCCGGTTGCGGGAGCGGTCCGGACTGCTCCCACAGCACGAGGATGCGTGCGCCGGGCGGATGCTCGGACGCGTCCATCCCGGCCGCGCGCAACTGCTCGTCCAGCTCCGCGCCCTCGGGGCGGCGGCCGGCGAAGAAGGCGACGAGCGCCGCGATGCGGCCGGGTTCCAGCGCGCGGTGCGCGACCTTGACCGACTGCATGTCGGCGGCAAGGTGCTGCATCGTATCGTAGGCGCCGGTGGAGAAGACTCGGCGATACAGCCGGTCGCCCTCCGTGGCCTGGGGCGCGCCCTTGTCCACCATCACCACGTCCATGCGGTAGTCGGTGTAGGGATCGAGCAGGATCGGGATGGTGACCTCGGACAGGCGGTCGCGGCTCTCGTCCACCGGGATGCAGACGGCGCCAAGCTCGGTCACGGCCTCCTGCACCGCCTCCTCCCAGGGCGAGAGGATGGCGGCGTGGGCGGGCTTGAGGGTGGTGCTGTCAAGCGGGAACGGGTTCGGCACCGCCGGCGTCGGCGCGGGATGGTTGGCCGAGGAGGCGGTGAAGCGGACGCGCAGCTCCTTGCCGTAGGCGTCGAACAGCCGGTCCACGTTGTGGGTGTTGAACACGATCCGCACGGGCTCGTTGCGGAAGGCGTGCGCCTCGCCGTCTGCGGGCGTGGTCAGCAGCACCCAGGGGTCGAGACGGTCGGGCGGGGTAGCGTCGGTGCGGAACCAGAAGGCCTGCGTCTTGCCGGCGGTGCCGCCGCTCTCGCGCTGGCCGGTCCAGGTGGCGGTGACCTTGTAGAGCTGGCCGGGCACGAGATAGGCGTCGTCGGTGGGGCCGGGGCCGAGGATCTGCGTCAGGACCTCGCGCTCCTTCTTGATCTCGGTCTCCTCGCTCTCGGCGCGCACCGTCTCGGAGATGCGCAACGCGTCCGCGGCTCCGAGGAAGTAGGGCGGGATGATGCCCGTTTCCTTGGCGGCCTTCGCGGCGTCGGCGTCGCTGGCGAAGGTGTCGATCACGCCGATCTCGATGCGGTCGGCCTGCTTCGAGCCCTTCATCGTGACCCAGACCGGGATGTAGCCGCTGGCCCGCGGGTCCTGCGACCAGCCCAGCACGTCCCGCACGTCGCGCGCCCAGGGGCCGGCGGCGTCGGTCCAGGCGGGGGGCAGCGGCTTGGCGGCGATGTTGTCGGTGATGCCGACGGCGATGCGGGCGCGTTCGGCGCCGCCGACGTCGAGAGTGCGCGCGACGAGCTGGCCTTGCAGGAAGTTGCGCCGGACGAACAGGAGCAGGGTGGCGTCGGCGAAGGGGCCGGTGTGCAGCACGACGACGTCGTTCAGCGGGCCGTGCTTGATCCCGGCCTTGGCGAGAAAGGTCCCGACGCGCTTCGTGTCCTGCTGGTTGCCGAATACGATCAGCCTGCGGTCGTCGAAGATCGGCGCCTCCAGCACGCGGGTCTGGCAGTCGCGGCCCTGCGCGGGGCGGCCGTTGGGCTGTGCCGTGGCGGGGGCGAGGAAGGCCGCGCCGACCTCCTGGCGCGAGACGCTGCCGCCGCCGGCCAGCTTGCCGAACACCGTCACCGGATCGGTGGGGGCGTCGAGCACCGCCTCGGCGAAGGCGGCCTTGCGCAGCAGGCGCGTGTTGCCGCGCTCGGCGAGGGCGGCAATGCGCCCGAGCTGGCTGGTTGACCCGGCGGCGGTGAGGGCGGCGATCTGCCGGGCCAAGTCGGGGTCGAACTGCACGCGGCCGAGCGCATCGGCGAGCGGACGCGCCGGACGGAGCCGGTCGGCGCACTGGATGCGCGCGCCGACCACCATGGCCGGGATGATGCCGCGGAGGGCGTCGATCTTGGCGTCGCCGCTGCGCCAGGCCTCGGTGACCAGCAGAGTCGCGTCGGGCGGCTGCTTGCGGCGGGTGCCGGGCGGATCGGGCCAGGCGGTCCCTTCCAGGTCCCAGCCGGGGGTGGAGGGGCCGAGCCGTTCGTCGAGGAAGGTCCACAGCACGCGGGCCGGCGGGGCGGCGTCCTGGCAGACGCGGCTCCAGCGCTGCTTGATCTGCTCCTTGCGGTGGTCGGTCTTCTCGATCGCCTTGGTGGCCGGGTCAGGCTCCCAGGTGAGCAGGGCGAGCTGGGCGTTGACGTTCTCGGAGCTGGCGTCGTTAGGCAGCCACCAGGTCGCGGGGGCGTTGGTCCCGAGCAGGGCCGGGCCGCCGCCGGCGCGTTCCAGCGTGACGGCGCTGACGGCGTAGGCGAACCGCTCCGAGCCGCGCGCGACGAAGCTGCCCGGCGCCTGGCCGGTGGAGCCCGTGACCGGGGCGCCGGCGAAGGCGAGGCCGGGCGCCTGGGGCGGCAGCGCCATGCCGAGCACCAGGACGGAGTCGATCGGCACGATTGGCAGGCGGGCGTCGTCCGGGGCGGGGGCTGCGTCCTGGGCGAGGCCCTCGCCGAGGCTGGTGTCGATCGGCCGGTCCACGCCGGTGCCGACCAGCAGCGCCGGCGAGCGGCTCTTGACCGAGAGCTTCTGCACCAGGTCCGGCAGGTCCGGCTTGGTGTTGTCGGAGCCGAGCGTGATGTCCACGCAGCCCTCGACCTCGAAGAAGAAGAAATCGACGTGGCCGCAGGCCTCGCCGTGGATATGGGTGCTGAAGCCTCCGGTATGGCCGACGACGAGGATGTCGAGCTCCGCCGAGGCGCCGATCGAGATGATGAACAGCCGCAGCTCGCCCGAGAGGTCGAAGCGTCCGGCGAGCAGGAACGGGTCGAACCCAATCACCGCGTCGAACCCGCCGGCGATGCGCAGGTCGAGGCCGATATCGGTGTCGCCCCAGGTGAAGGAGGCGGCGGCGCCGGCGCCGATGGCGAAGCCGGTGACGGCGGGGAGGCCCTTGGCCGGCAGGGCGTCCAGGCCGTCGCCCTTGATTATCAGGTAGCCGGTGCCCTTGATGAGGCCGAGCACGTCCACCGACACCGGGTCGGTCCGCTGCCCCAGGTAGAAGTGCCAGTGGGAGGCGTTGGTGAAGCTGAAGAAGGCCTCGACCGGGATGCGGATCTTGATGAGGTCGGCGATGTCGTAGTCGATGATGATGCCGATCAGAAAATGATCGGGCGTGATCTCGATGATGGCGAGGATGCCGCCGCTGCTGCCCATCTCGCCGACCGAGGGCGGCGGCGAGATGATGCGGGCGTTCATCACGATGGCGACGCGCGGCCCCGGCAGCTCCAGCAGCAGCGTGCCGTCGAGATTGAGGATGAAGCCGCCCTCCATCGTCCCGAGCAGGACGCCGACGCCGAACGCCCAGTTGTCGAGCTTGGGCTTCCAAAGGATGTTGTGGTGCACCGGCGACTGGAGGAGGTGCGGCTGGCCCTCGGTCGCCTCCAGCCACCGAGCGCGGGGGCCGCGCCGTTGGTGCCGAGCGCGTCGTTGCGCATGTAGTGCATGCCGAATATGCCGCGGAACCCGAAGATGCCGAGGCCCGACGTGCCGAGCGGGATGCCGACCGGCAGCACCAGGTTCAGCCCGACATAGATGGCGGTGGCGTGGTGTGCGGGGTCGGCCGGGTCGATCACGTCCTGCATCTCGAACGCGGCAGCGACGCGCAGGCTGATCGGGCGGATGGTGACGTCGATCTGGCCGCCGATCTTGCTGGTGTTCGGCGCATCGCCCGGGCCCATCTCGAGGTAGCCGCGGCCGGCGATGGCGCCGGGCACGTCGATGCTGGCGCCGAACGCGGTCAGCTCCGGCGCGCGGAGCGGCTCCTCCAGATAGACGCGCAGGCGGGCGCGGTCGATGCTGACGACACCGAGGTCGAGGCCGCAGCCGATATCGACCTCGAAGGTCAGCGGGTTGGTGCGCGACAGCCGGGCCGCGAGGATGGTCAGCACCTTGTCGAACGGCGGCGCGATCTTGATGGAGCCGCCGCGGGCAACGTCGATGGTGAAGCCGCGCGAGGCGTCGAACACCGGGCGCAGGGTGAATTTCGGCGTCTTCGCGTCGTCGCGGTTGCCGAAGCGCACGCCGATCGCCTTGTAGCGGACGGCGAGGGGGAAATCGCGCGCGATGGTGATGAGCTTCACGCCGCCGATCGTGATGTCCACCGACCAATCGGCCTCGACGTCGAACAGCATGTAGGCCTCGATTTCGCCCGAGGCGTAGTCGCGCTGCAGGTACTCGCCGCCATAGACAATCACGCGCTCCACGCGGAACCAGGGGAGCAGGGCGATCACCGCGGGAACGGCGAGCGCCACGGCGGTCAGGTTCGCGTCGGTGGCGCCGCCGCGGTTGCCGGTGGAGAAGTCGACCAGCATCGGCCAGAACGAGATGTAGCTGCCGGCGAGGGTGAGCCAGGTGTCCTTGCTGGGCGGCAAGGCCTCGCCGGGCAGCCAGCCGAAGGCGAACAGCCCGTCCTTGTCGGCCGGGTCGGCGCCGATCTGCATGAGCGTAGTGACCTGGCCGGTCGCCTGGTCGCTCTGCGCCAGCAGGCGGAGCTGGGTGATGCCGTCGGCCGGGTTGCCCGCCGCAAGCGGGGCGCCGCTCTGCAGGGTGCGGCCCTGGGTCGGCGGCGCGACGGGAGGGGCGTGGCCGGTGGCGTTGATGCGCTCCTCGGCGGCGGTCTGGAAGTCGATCTCAAGGTCCAGTTCGAGCGCGACCAGCACGTCGCGGACGATGCGCGCCTTGAGCTTGCCGGAGCGGAACCAGCCCGGCGGGTCCGGCGGGTTCGGCGCCGGCGGGTCGCGCACGGGGATGACTGCGGGCGGGGGCGGCGGGGCCGGCGGACGGGTGATCGTGCGGTCCCCGTGGCGTTCCGGCTGGCTCAGCCCGGGCGGCAGCGCGACGGTGGTGCGCCACCAGTCCCGGCGGTTCGGGTCGCCGTGGGACAGCCAGGCGGCCTTCCAGGCGGCGAGCGTCGGGAAGCGTGCGGTCGGGCCGCCATAGGACGCGCTGTCGCTCGGCTCCGGGTCGATCTGCAGGGTGAAGCCGCGGCCGGAGTGCAGCGCCGCCATTCGTTCGCGCACCGCGATCGCCCGGCGGCGGGCGAGCTTGTAGTTGTACTCGAACTTGGCGTCCGAGGCGTCGGCCTCGAAGCTCACCTCGCCGAACAGCCGCACTGTCGTGCCCGGCGGCACCACCGTGTCGAACAGCGTCTGGTTCGCGGCGAAGGCTGGCTGCCCGCCGGGCTCGCGGCCATCGGCGCGGGCGGGCGAGACGGCGCGGGTCGTCCAGATGTTGTCGGGCGCCGCCGCGTAGGCGGCCAGCGTGGCGGTCTCCTGCTGCGGGTTGTCCACCCGCGCCGGCTCGTCGAAGTAGAAGTAGTAGGTCAGCTCGGTCGGCACCGTCGTCCCGGGCAGGCGGGCGCGGACTGTCCTCGCTTCGCCGGGCGCCACGTCCACCGTGAAGGTCGGCTGCGGGCCGGTCTCGGGGCCGCCCGGCGGCGCGATCACCGACCACATCACCTGCGCGTTGGAGGGCGCCGTGGTAAGCGTGACCTGGGTGTCGGTCTGGAAGGCGATGACGATCTGCGGATCGCCGGGCGCGGGATCGGGCGTCGCCACCAGGGTCGGCGCGGGGGCGCCGGCCGGCGAGGGGAGCAGGGCCTGCGGCACGCGCAGCCGCGTCTGGATCGTGAGCGTCGCCGACTTGGGGGTGCCGGCGGTGGCGTCGGTCGCGGAGACCGTCAGCGTCTGCTGCGGCGAGGCCGACAGGTCGATATCGAACAGCCGCGCGTTTGCCGGCGCGCCGCCATCGACGGCGAGGCTGGTGACGTAGGGCGGCAGGCCGCCCTGCACGTCCACCACCATGCGGGTCTGCACCGGCAGCGAGACGCGGGCGGTGGTGGGCGACAGGCGCTCCAGCGCGTAGGCCTTGTCCAGCGGGTCGAAGAAGCGGGCGGAGAGCAGCAGGTCGCCGGCGCCCTGCTCGATGACGGCGAGCTCGAAGTCGCCGGACAGGCCGGCGCTGGCGCCGAAGCCGATCAGCAGGTCGTTCACGCCCGCCTCGATCGCCAGGTCCTCGGCGCCGTGCGGCGAGACGAAGATGCGGGCTTCCGGCAGGTAGAGGCCGCCCCAGTCGTCGCCGAAGCCGAACTTGGCGATCACCTCCGGCGGCGTGCTGTCGCTCGACAGGTCGAGCACGGCGCGGCGGAAGCCGAAGCCGACCATGCGGTCGTTCGGGCCGCCGATGAAGGCGTAGGGCGGCTGCATCAAGATCAGCTCGGCAACGCCGATGTCGCCGGGGTCGTCGAGGCCGGTAGCGCCGGCGGAGATCAGCTCCAGCGCCAGCTGGCTGTTGGCGGCGTTGCCGTGGCTGAGCCGGAAGCGCAGCCGGGGCAGGGTGAGGCTGACTTCCTGGAATGCCGGGTCGGGGATCAGCAGGCCGCGATCGTCCATTTTTGCCGGATGCAGGAAGGGCGGACGGACGGTCGGCGCGTTGACGATCAGGTCGAGCGTGAAGCCGCTGGACGGGTAGTCCGACGGCGCCGGGTCGACCGGCAGCGCATCCCACACGTCGAGCACGTTCTTGGCCGGGGTGAACCCGGCGGCGGTGATGCTGGCCTGGCCCTGGCCGATGATGAGCGAGCCGTCGCGGCGGACGAACAGCTCGAAGTCGATGGAGGTCCCGGCGAGGTCGAACACCGGGCTGCGGCGCTGCGGATCGAAGGGCGGCGCCGCCTCGTCGGTGATGCCGGTGATCCTGAACCCGCCGTTGAGCGGGTCGAGCCGGCCGTGGCCGTTGAACTCGGCACGGCCGCGGATGGCGATGCCGAGGTCGTCGCTGCCGGTCTCGTAGGAGGTGACGCGGATGGCGGAGAGCGCGGCATGCCAGGCGCCGAGGTTCTCGCCCTTGAGCAGATAGGGCGTCACCAGATCGGCCAGCGCCAGGTTCGCCATGACCACTCCCCTCCGAGCCGCGCTGTTGGGCGGCGGCCTTCTGCAGCGTCAGCCAGGACTACCCGGGTATGACGCTAGACGGAACTATGCGGACACGGAACTATTTTACCGCGGGAGCGCGACGACGCCGGCGCCGTCACACGCCCGGGATCACGGCCGCATCGGCGGTGCGGCGCATGTCACGCCGGGTCCTGCCGCGGTCGAGGGTGCGCGCGGCCAGCATGGAGAGGGTGCGGACGAGGCGGCCGATCACGGAGGGGACCGCGGACAAGGCCGGCTGGGACAGGGTGCTGGACATTGGACCTCCGTTACGATGGGGCTGCGGCCGCGATCTGCGGACAACCTCACCTTGGCGGACCAGCGTTTCAGTCTGATGTCAGTCCGGCCGTCTGCCGCGTTGCAATTGTTTCAGCTTCGGTGCGCAGTGCGGCCGCTCGCACCAGCTTGTTCGACTCCTCGACCCGGTGTGTCAGGTCTCGAAGCAGTCCTTCGAGATGCTCGACGCGGATGTGGTCAAGCTTGTCGTGCAGGGCCATGATCTCGACTTCCGCCTTCAGGTTGATCTCGTAGTCCAGGCCAGCGGCCAGCCTGTCCCGGGCCGCCTGCCGGTTCTGCGACATCAGGATCACGGGCGCCTGCAGCGCCGCGACCATCGACAGGATCAGGTTGAGGAAGATGTAGGGATACGGATCAAAGCCGCCGACGCGCGCCAGCACGACGGTATTCACGACGACCCATGCGATGAGCATGCCCGTGAAGATCGCGATGAAGGACCATGACCCGCCGAGTTGAGCTACCCGGTCCGCCAGGCGCTCGCCGAATGTCTGCTGCTCATCGAGAACGCTGTTTACGTTTCGGGCGACATGCAGGCGCTTGGCGACCAGAAGGATGACGCGCTGCTCGCGTCTTGAAAAGCCAGTTAGCCCGGTATCCAGCAATTGCCGGGCGAGTTGAGTCACCTCTTCGTCCATAAGCGCCCTCCCCGCCCGACCGCACGGCCTGTCAGCCCCGGGGCGGGCAGCGCGGCAGGCCTGGACGACGACTGGGTGCCCGGCCGGCCCGCGCGACTCTGCTCACCCGGAGAGGATCAGCGCGTTTCCGCGTCCTTTTCGGCCAGGACAGGTCCTGCGGCGCCATCGTCCGGCGCGTCCGTCAGCAGCGGCGAGGCCGGCGTGTTTCCGGAGCGAGCCAGGGTGGGATCGAACAGCGCTTCGGCCTGGGCATGGGAGCTGCTGCCCTTGCGGCTGCGGCTCGGAGGGCGCGCCTTCGCAGGCGCGGCCAGAGACGGTGCGGCGGGAGAAGGCGGAGTGATGCCGTAACTCATCTTGAAAACCATGCGACTGTTCCCTTGAGGCTGATGAGGGCATTGGCCGGGCGTCGGGTCCCGGCGTGTTGTTTCAACGAGCAGCACATCCGTCCAAGCGAGTCTGCTTGGACGGAACATGCCTTAGGCGGCGTGGATCAGAAGTCCATGTCGCCCATGCCGCCGCCGCCCATGCCGCCTTGCGGCAGGGACTGCGCCCGCTTCTCCGGCCGCTCGGACACCATCGCCTCGGTGGTGATCAGCAGGCCCGCCACGGAGGCGGCGTTCTGAAGCGCGACGCGCACGACCTTGGTGGGGTCGATGATGCCGGCGCTCACCATGTCCTTGAACTCCGCCGTCTGCGCGTCGAAGCCGAAGTTGTAGTCGCCGTTCTCCAGCACCTTGCCCGCGATCACCGCACCATCCTCGCCGGCGTTCTCGGCGATCTGGCGCAGCGGCGTCTGCACCGCCTTGCGCACGATCTCGATGCCGAACTTCTGGTCCTCGGACTCGGGCTTCAGCTGCGCCAGGATCAGCGATGCACGGGCAAGCGCC
>JBBSIT010000015.1:0-16804 GCA_038231995.1 Acetobacterales bacterium
AGGTCATGGGCGCCGCCAGCGCCGGCATTCCCGCGATCGTCGTCCCCGTCGGCCCCATGGTGGTCGGGCATCACCGCGGCGAGGTGCTGGGCGCCTGCACCGATTGCCGCCGGCTCTGGGGCGCGCACCGTGCGGGGCGCATCGACGCGGACGAGATCGAGGTGATCAGCGGCCGACTCGCCCCCTCGGTCGGCACCTGCATGGTGATGGGCACGGCCAGCACGGTCGCCTGCATGATCGAGGCGATGGGCCTGTCCCTGCCGTACAGCGCCACCATCCCCGCCCCGCACGCCGAGCGGCTGCGCTGCGGCGAGGCGTCCGGCCGGGCCGCCGCGGCGCTCGCGACCCGGCACGCCCCCCGCCCGGCCGACCTGCTCACCCCCGCAAGCTTCCGCAACGCCATGGTCGTGCTGCAGGCCATCGGCGGCTCCACCAACGGGCTGATCCACCTCGCCGCCATCGCCGGGCGCGTGGGGCAAACGATCGACCTGGAGGAATTCGACCGTGTCGGCCGCGAGGTGCCCGTGCTGGTGGACCTCAAGCCCAGCGGCGAGCACTACATGGAGCACCTGCATCATGCCGGCGGCGTGCCCCGGCTGCTGGCCGAACTCGCCCCGCATCTCGACCTCGACGCGCCGACCGTGCTGGGCGGAACCTTGCGCGACTACGCTGATCTCGCCGAGGACGTGCCGGGCCAGACGGTAATCCGCCCGCGCGCGGCGCCGCTCAAGCCCATGGGCGGCATGGCCGTGCTGCGCGGCAACCTCGCCCCCGGCGGCGGCGTCATCAAGCACTCGGCCGCAACACCCGCGCTGCTGCAGCACACCGGGCGCGCGGTCGTGTTCGAGAGCATCGAAGACATGACGACCCGCGTGGACGACCCCGGGCTCGATGTGTCGGCGGAGGACGTGCTGGTGCTGCTCAACGCCGGGCCGCGGGGGGCGCCGGGGATGCCGGAAGCGGGCTACCTGCCCATCCCGCGCAAGCTCGCGGAGCAAGGGGTGAAGGACATGGTGCGCATCTCGGACGCGCGGATGAGCGGCACCGCCTTCGGCACCATCGTGCTGCACATCACGCCGGAATCCGCGGTCGGCGGCCCGCTCGGCCTGGTCCGTACGGGAGACCCGATCTGCCTCGATGTCGCGGGCCGCCGGATCGACCTGCTGGTGAATGACGCCGAGCTGGACCGCCGGGCCGCCGAGCCGCGCGAGACCCGGCCCGCCCCGCGCCGCGGCTATGCCAAGTTGTTCCACGACACCGTGACCCAGGCCGACCGCGGCTGTGACTTCGATTTCCTGGCCGGCGAGCCGGAGGAGGGCGACTAGCGCCGGGCGAAGTGCTCCGTGACCTCGGCGAGCGTGATGCCCAGCTTGCGGATCTGCGTGCGGTTCAGCATGGCGCCGTCGTCCAGCAAGTACCACCACTGATCCATCGTCACGTTCCTCAGGGGATTGCCCGGCGACGTCGCGAGCGTCCAGGTCCAATGGAACGCGCGGCCGGATGCTTCCCCCTCCGCGGTTCCGACCATGTCGTTCGCCACGGCGGCGAAGCGGCCCGGGGCCGTGCGGCGCATACGCCACTGCCGAGTCATGGGCGGATCGTCGCCGATCTGCAGCACCTGGGTCATGCGCAGGCTGTCGCCGTCCATCTCGCCGATGCAGTCCGTGACGACGACGGCCGTGGGCGCGCCGGACCGCTCCATCACGCCCCAGGACCGGACATGCCCGGTGAAGAACACCACCGGGTCGAGCGTGGGCAGGGTGCCGGCGAAGTCGCGCACCGATAGCGGGGCGCCGCAGCTTGCGAGCAGGAGCACGAGCAGGACCGGCAACCGTCGCATGGAAAACCCTTCCCAACAGAAAGGGGAGGCCGAAGCCTCCCCTGATGCAAGCCTGGACGCGGCCCTACTTGCGCGGCGCGTTCGTGCCGCTCGTCGTGGTGCCGGCCGTCGGGCTCGACGTCGCGCCTCCGGGGCTCTTGGGATCGGCGCCCTTCACGGTCGCAGCACCCGCGGGCATGCCGGTGCCGATGCCTGCCCCATCGGCGTCCGTGGCAGTGCCTGCCTTGCCGGCGCCTGGGGTCGTTGTCGTGTCAGTATTGCGCGTATCTTCCACGTTCACCTCCGTCCTTCGCACAGTGTCACGCACAGTCTCAACGCGGTCCGTAGCATCCTTGTGGAGCGCGACCTCCTCCACCACGCGCGCCTCCTTGCTGACCACAGGCTCCTCGCTGCGGGTCGTCATCTCGATGGTGCGGTCCTGGAACGCCGCCGGGTCGATATTGGCCGCGGCGCGGTCCACGGGGCGGCGCTCGATCGTCACCTTCTCCTCGTGCAGGCGCACCTGCTCCTCGACCGGACGCTCCACGACGTAGCTGCGCACGCGCACGGCGCCGCGAGCCACCTCGCGCTTGCCGACGCGCAGCCGCTCTTCGACGATCTTGATGGCCTCGTCGTTGCCAGCCACGCCCGCCGCGGGAGCAGCGGTGCTGCGTACGGGCGCCGCCGGGGCGCCCACGTTCGTGCGACTGGTGGTGCGGTCGTTGTCCGTCAGCCCGAGCGAGCCGCCCACGGCGGCCGCGGCGCCCGTCACCGCGGCGCCTGCCTTCTCCACGCCGCGCTCGACCGTGTCGCCGACCGTGTCGTGCGACCCGGCGGTGCGGCCGGCGGAAGCCGGGATGTTGTCGGTCACGGTCGTCGCGTTCACGGCGTAGTCGGTCGGCATCGCCCTCGCCGTGTTGCGATCATCCGTGTTCGAAACCTTGGGCGAGGAACCGTAGCCAGACTGGCGCCATTCCTCAAGTTTCGCGTCGAAATCGACCGGATCGGTGCTCTCGAGCACCTCGATGATATGGTGGCGGTCGGCATTCCCGGTCGGCGTGACGACGACCATCGCGTGGCCTTGGCCGACCGCATGGTTGTAGGCGTGCGCCTCGTCATCGGGGACGAACAGGCTCTTGATAGCGCCCCAGATGCCCTGGTCGCCGGCCTCGTAATCCACTCCGCCCGCCATCCGGTCGGCACCGCGGGCAACCACCTGCACGGAGCCCGAGGCCACGCCGGCGGCGATCAGCTTGTCGTGCGCCATGTTGGCGGCCGAGCCCGTCTCGTACAGCGCGACGATCTGGTTGTCGTGGAGGTTGGGATCGAACAACCCGGTGTCGTAGGCCTTGTCGCTGGGGTTGGAACCACTCATGGCTCAGCTCTCCTTGGGTTCATGTAATGCAGTTCCGGAGGATGGGCCGGACGGATGCGGCGTCTGCTCGATCGCAACCTCCTCGGTGCGCAGCCGCACGGTTTCCCGGACTGTCCGCTCGCCGTGGCTGCGCCGGATGCGCAATTCCTCCTTCAGCACCAGCCGCTTCTCCACGACCAGCACCTCCTCCATCACGGGGATGACCACCACCCCGCCTTCCTCACGAACGGCGGGTGTCTCGGTGACAACGCGGCCGATCGGGATGCGTTCAACGTGCAAGTCCTGCTGGCGCAGGATGGCCTCCACCACCTCGTCGAGCTCGCTCACGGTCGTATGGACGCGCACGCGCCCGGTCTCGACCGGCCGCGTCTCGATCCGCGCGGTCTCGCGCAACACCGGGATCACGAGGGTGGAATCGACCGTATCGCGCCCCGGCGCTGTGTCGGGCCTGGACGTCTCGTCCGTCTGCATCATTCCCTCGGCCGCCGTTGCGTTGAGGGCTAAGACGGGCGGAGCGGCCTTTAGTTCATTCCAGGTCCGCTATTTCGTGGCCGGTGCGATCCGGTCGATCTCGGCCAGGTCGTCCGCGCTGAGATGCCAGCCTCCGGCGACCGCGTTGGCGGCGATCTGCTCCGGCCGGGTCGCCCCGGCGATCACGCTGGCGACGGGCGGCTGGGCCAGCAGCCAACTGAACGCCAGCTCCAGCATGCTGTGCCCCCGCGCGGCGCAGAACTCCGCGAGCCGCTCCGCCGCGGCCCAGTTCGCGTCCGTCAGCGTGCGGTCGGCCGAGCGTTGCGTCGTCGCCAGCCGGGTGCCCGGCGGCAGGGCGGCGTCCCGCTTGTACTTGCCCGTCAGCAGGCCGTTCGCGAGCGGGAAGTAGGGCAGCAGCCCCAGCCCGTGCGCGCGCATGCAGGGCAGCAACTCCGCCTCGTGCCCGCGGGCCAGCAGCGAGTACTCGTCCTGGCACGACACGAAGCCGCTGAGATGCCCGTCCCGCGCGGTCCATACCGCGTCCGCCACCTGCCACGCCGGCAGGTTGCTGCACCCGGCGTAGCGCACCTTGCCCGCCCGCACGAGGTCGTCGAGCGCGCGCAAGCTCTCCTCGATCGGGGTGAGCGGGTCGGGCCGGTGCTGCGGGTAGAGGTCGATCCAATCCGTGCGCAGCCGCCGCAACGACGCCTCGACCGCGCGGACGATGTAGCGGCGGGAGGCGCCTTTCAGGGTCTCCTGGTCGTCCATGGGGAGGCCGAACTTGGTGGCCAGCACGATGTCCTGCCGACGCGGGCCGAGGATCTCGCCCAAGGCCGTCTCGGAGCCACCCTGGTTGCCATATGCGTCCGCCGTATCGAACAGGGTAATGCCGGCATCGAGCGCCGCGTGCACCACGCGCCGGCTCGCCTCCAGGTCGAGCCGTCCGCCGAAATTGTTGCACCCGAGCCCGATCTCCGAGACGAGCAGGCCGGACCGGCCGAGGTTGCGCTGTCGCATGGGTCGCCTTTCCCGTGGGTCGCAGGGCCAACGCCGAGCGATCGCCGGAGTTTGCCCAGCTCCAGGCCGCCGGCGCGAGAGTTGTTGCAATGCGTGCATATACGCGCATAATGGCGTCGACGCACCCTGCCCAGCGAGGCGCCTTTGAGCCCCATGAGCCCTACCGCATCCAGGCCCGGCCTATGCAACTGCCTGGCGATCCGCAAGGCCGCCCGGCACGTGAGCCAGTTCTACGACCAGTGCCTGGCGCCCACCGGGCTGCGCGTCACGCAGTTCTCGATCCTGGCGCGCCTGCATCGGCTCGGACCAAGGACCATCACGGAGCTCGCGGCCGACCTCGTGTCCGACCGCACCACCATGGGCCGCAACATCGGCCCGCTCGAGCGCGAGGGGCTGGTAGCGGTCGGCGCCGACCCGCGCGACCGGCGCCGCCGGGCCGTGTCGATCACCGGGCCCGGCACCGAGCGCCTGCAGGCCGCCCAGGAGCGGTGGACCGAGGCGCAGGCCCGCTTCGAGCGCGCCTATGGCGGCCCCGAGGCGCTGGAGCTCCGCCACTTGCTCGCGGGGGTCGTGGCCGTGGACCTGGACGCGCCAGCTGCCCATCCGCCACGCCAGCGCCGACCCTCGGCCGTTCGGTAAGGACCCCTCCATGCTCGCAGGCCTCCTCGCGCCAGCTCTCGCCCGCCGCGGCATCCACTATGGCTGGGCCATGGTGGCGGCGACCTTCGTGACCATGCTGGCGACCGCGGCCGCCATGGGCATGCCGGGGGTGCTGCTGCTGCCCCTGCAGCGCGAATACGGCTGGGCCACCGCCGACGTGTCCGGCCCGCTCGCGCTGCGGCTGCTGCTGTACGGGCTGATGGCGCCCTTCTCCGCCGCCCTGCTTGCGCGCTACGGGCTCAAGCGCACGGTGGGGGCGGCGCTGTGCCTCATCGTCGGCGGGCTCGGGCTGTCCATGCTGATGACGGGGTTGTGGCAGCTCTGGCTGTGCTGGGGGCTGATGGCGGGGGTCGGCACGGGGCTGACGGCGCTGGTGCTGGGCGCGACAGTGGCCAACCGCTGGTTCGTGCAGCGCCGCGGGCTCGTGGTCGGCCTGCTCACCGCCAGCTCCGCCACCGGGCAGCTCGCCTTCCTGCCGGTCGCCGCCTGGCTGGCCGAGCATTTGGGCTGGCGCATGGCGCTGGTCCCTGCGATCGTCACCTGCATCGTGGCCTGCGCGCTGATGCTGCTGGTCGCGGTGGAGCGGCCCGGCGACATCGGCCTGCGGGCCTACGGCGAGAGCGGCCCTGTGCCGGCGCCCGCCCCGGCCGCGGCGCCTGGCAACGCGGTTGGGCTGGCGTTCGCAGCGCTGCGGACCGCCTCGCACAGCCGCGTGTTCTGGGTGCTGTTCGGCACGTTCTTCGTCTGCGGCCTGTCCACCAACGGGCTGATCCAGACCCACTTCATCCCGCTCTGCGCCGACTTCGGCATGCGCGACGTCGAGGCGGCCTCCGTGCTGGCGATGATGGGCGCGTTCGATTTCGTGGGCACCGTCGCCTCGGGCTGGCTGTCCGACCGCTACGACAACCGCCGCCTGCTGTTCTGCTACTACGGGCTGCGCGGACTGTCGCTGCTGTTTCTGCCGCTGTCCACCTTCTCGATCTTCGGCATGTCCATCTTCGCGGTGTTCTACGGGCTGGACTGGATCGCCACCGTGCCGCCGACGGTGAAGCTGGCGGGCCAGGAGTTCGGCCGCGAGCGCGCGCCCCTGGTGTTCGGCTGGGTGTTCACCGGGCATCAGCTCGGCGCGGCCGTGGCCGCCCTCGGCGCCGGCGTCTCGCGTGACGCGCTGAGCAGCTACCTGCCCGCCTTCTACCTGGCCGGCGCGGCCTGCCTGGTGGCGGCGCTGGCGGTGCTCGCCGTCCGTCCCCGCGGCACGTCAAGCAACACGCCGCGTCCCGCTCGGGCGGCAACGAGCGGCGCGGGGGCTTGACGGACGCTCTGTCGGCCCGGGCCAGCTCCCGCACCCTGGCCCTGCTGGAAGCGCCGATCGTACCGACGCTCCTGCGTCTCGCGTGGCCGAACGTGCTGGTCATGCTGGCGCAGGCCAGCACCGGGCTGATCGAGACCTGGTGGGTGGCCCGGCTCGGCACCGACGCGCTGGCCGGCATGGCGCTGGTGTTCCCGGGCGTCATGCTGATGCAGATGGTCTCGGGCGGCGCGATGGGCGGCGGCATCTCGTCCGCCATTGCCCGCGCCCTGGGCGCTGGCCGCCGGGCGGACGCGGACGCGCTGGTGCTGCATGCGCTGGTCATCAACGCGGCCCTGGGCCTCGCCTGCTCGGCCCTGGTGCTCGCCTTGGGGCCTAGGCTCTATCGCGCGCTCGGGGGCGAGGGCGCGTCGCTCGCGGCGGCGCTCAGCTACTCGAACGTCGTGTTCGCGGGCACGGTGCTGCTCTGGGTCATGAACGCCCTGGCGAGCGCCGTGCGCGGGACGGGCAACATGCTGGTCCCGGCGCTCGTGATCTGCGGCGGGGTGGTCGTGCTGGTGCCGCTCTCCCCTTGCCTGATCTTCGGCCTCGGCCCGTTCCCTCGGCTCGGCATCGCCGGCGGCGGGGCGGCGCTCGTGCTCTACTACGCCGCGGGCACGGCGGTGCTGGGGTGGTATGTCCTGTCCGGCCGCAACGTCGCCCGGCTCCGCCCGGCGCCGCTCCGCTGGGCGCTGTTCCGGGACATCCTGGCCGTGGGCGCGGTCGCGGCGATCAGCTCCGTGCAGACCAACCTGACGGTCGCGCTGACCACGGCGCTGGTCGGCCGGGCGGCGGGTCCGGACGCCGTTGCCGGCTACGGCACCGGGGCGCGGCTCGAATACCTGCTCGTGCCCTTGGTGTTCGGCCTCGGCGCGCCGCTGGTCGCGCTGGTCGGCACCAATATCGGCGCCGGGCAGCGCGCGCGGGCGCTGCGCACCGCCTGGGTGGGCGCCGCGGCCGCGTTCGGCCTGACGGAGGCGATCGGCCTCGCCGCGGCGTGGGCGCCGGATGCGTGGCTGGGGTTGTTCGGCGATGACCCCGCCATGCTCGCCTCCGGTCGCGCCTACCTGCGCGCAGTGGGGCCGTTCTACGGCTTCTTCGGCCTCGGCATGGCGCTCTACTTCGCCTCGCAGGGCGCGGGACGGCTGCTCTGGCCGCTGCTGGCCGGCCTCGTGCGCGTGCTGGTCGCGATGGGCGGCGGCTGGCTCGTGCTGCGGCTGACCGGGTCGCTCGACGGGTTGTTCGCCGCCCTCGGCGCCGGGCTGCTGGCCTATGGGGTCCTGCTCGCCGCCGCGGTCATGCGGGGCGCCTGGTTCCCGACGGGGCAGAGTGGGGAAGGCAGGAAGACCTGAGGGGCGCCTTGGGACTGCCGCAACCGGCGCAGGTGTTGCCGCCCCGCCCTACAATTCCCTGTGCTCTCCCAGCGCACAGCGCAAATGACCATGCGGCCGAAGGAACCAGAGTAGGGCCTGCCGCATTCAATCCGGTGATGCAGACTGCACTGGCAGTCGCAACGATGACGGAGATGGAAACCCCATGAACACGCGCCCCCTTGGCCTGGGCCTCACTGCCGCAGTGCTCCTGCTCGGCCTGTCCGGCTGCGCCGCCTTCGACCGGTCGGCCGGTACGGACGTCAGCGGCGTCTATCCCCAGCAGCGGAACGGCACGCCCGTCAATCCGCCCGGCACCGAAGCCACCCGCGCGCTCGACCGGGCGGCCGGCACTGACGTGAGCGGCGCCTACCCGCAGCAGCGGGACGGCACGCCCGCCAACCCGCCCGGCACAGCCGCGACCCGCACCTATGACCGCTTGACCGGCGACGACGTGAGTGGCGCCTATCCGCAGAACCAGCGCCGGGGCACACGGGCTTACTGAGCGGGCTATCGAGGCGCCGGCAGCCGTTATCGCCTGAACTCCGGAGCGATCGCCGGCTGAAAGGGCCGCGGTGGCGCCCGATACGGGCGTATGCCGTTGCGACTGGCGCGCGGCTTTGGTAGCGTCGCCTCCAACGAGAACAATCCGGAGGGGGCGCACCATGGTGCACGCGATCACACGACGCGGGCTATTAGGCACGGCGGCGCTCACCGCGGCTGGACCGGCGCTCGCACAGGGTACTGCCCCGGCGATGCCGCGCGCGGCGGTCGCGCTCAACGTAATGGATGTGGGCGGCGCGCTCGCGCTGGTGCAGAAGCCGCTCGAGAATTACCGGAGCGCCAAGCCGGCGCTGGTCTCGCGCATGACGTTCAACAAGGCCCCCGCGCCCGAGCTGGCCGGCAAGCTGCGCGCGCAGCAGTCGGCCGGACGGGTGGACATCGACCTGGTGCTGGGCGGGGTCGATGCCCTATCGGCCGGGTTGGACGGTGGGCTGTGGACCGAATTGTTCCCGCGCTACGCTGCCAGCTTGCCCAACCCGGAGGCGATCCTGCTGCCGCCGGCGCTGGCCATGCATCGGCTCGGCCAGGGGCAGGCGATGTGCATGGTCTATTACCCGTCCGGGCCGCTGCTGGAATACATGCCCGCCAACGTGCCGCAGCCGCCCGAAACGGCGGAGGACCTGCTGGCCTGGGTCCGCGCGCACCCCAACCGTTTCCTGTATGCGCGGCCGGCCAACTCCGGGCCGGGGCGGACTTTCCTGATGGGGTTGCCTTACCTGCTGGGCGACAAGGACCCGAAGGACCCTGCCCATGGGTGGGACAAGACCTGGGCCTATCTCAAGGAGCTGGACAAGGGCATCGAGTACTACCCGACCGGCACCGGGCTGACGATGAAGGAGCTGGGCGACGGCACGCGGGACATGATCGTCTCGACCACCGGCTGGGACATCAACCCCCGCGCCCTGGGCATCGTGCCGAAAGAGGCCAAGATCGCGGCGCTGCGCGGCTTCCACTGGGTCGTGGACGCGCAGTACATGATGATTCCCAAGGGTGTTGCGGAGGAGAAGCTGGGCGTGCTGCTCGACCTCATCTCGTGGGTCATGCGGCCGGATCAGCAGGCCTTCACCTATGACGAGGGCTATTTCTATCCCGGCCCGGCCGTGAAGGACCTGACGCTGGCGATGGCGCCCGAGGAGAGCCGCAAGGTGATCGAGGAGTTCGGCCGCCCCGAATACGCGGCGCTGATCCGCGACAACCCCACCGAGATCCCGCTCGACCCGGCGCAGGTGGTGATCGCGTTCCGCCGGTGGGACGAGGAGATCGGCGGCGCGAAGCGGCGCGGGTGAGCCGCCTCCACGCAACGCCGTTCCGCGAGCTGCGGCTGGTCGGGCTGCGGCGCGAGTTCGGCGGCGTGGCAGCGCTCCGCGACGTGTCGCTGACGGTCCAGCGCGGCGAGTTCATCGCCCTGCTCGGCCCGTCTGGCTGCGGCAAGACGACCGCGCTGAACCTGGTCGCCGGCCTGCTGGTGCCCACGGGGGGCGAGATCAGGCTCGACGAGCGGCGCATCGACCGGCTGGCGCCCGAGGCGCGCGGCTTCGGCATGGTGTTCCAGAGCTACGCCCTGTTCCCGCACATGATGGTGCGCCGCAATATCGGCTTCGGGCTGCGCATGCGCGGCGTGGGGCGCGAGGAGGCGGGGCGCCGGGTCGAGGAGGCGCTGGCGCTCGTGCGGCTGCAGGCGCATGGCGACAAGCTGCCTGGCCAATTGTCGGGCGGACAGCAGCAACGCGTGGCGATCGCGCGCGCGGTCGTGGTGCAGCCGCCGCTGGTGTTGATGGACGAGCCGCTGAGCAACCTCGACGCTAAGCTGCGGCTGGAGATGCGCGCCGAGATCCGCCGCATCCACCAGGGCCTGGACGCCACGACGCTGTATGTCACCCACGACCAGGACGAGGCGCTGTCGCTCGCCGACCGCATCGTGGTGCTGCGCGATGGCGAGGTGCGCCAGGTCGGCACGCCGACCGAGCTGTTCGAGCGCCCGGCGAGCCTGGACGTCGCCTCTTTCATGGGCTTCCGCAACGAGGTCCCGGGCCGGGTGGTGCAGGGCGGGATGCATGTTACCCTCGACGTCGAGGGCGCGCTGCTGGGCGGCGTGTCGGAAACCCCGCTCGCCCCTGGCGCGCAAGCGGTGCTGGCCGTGCGGCCGGACGACCTGACGCCGGGCGAGGGCGGGATCGCGGTCCGGGTGGAGAGCAGCGAGTATCGCGGCCGCGAATGGGTCGGGCTGGCCCGCAGCGCCGGCGGCCTGGAGCTGATCTTCCGCGCGGAGGCGCCCGTTCGGGAGGGTGACGCGCTGCAACTCCGCCCCGACCCGGACCGCGCCCGCGTCTTCCCCGTCGCATGAACGCGCTGACGAAACGTGCTCCTCGGCCGCAGGCCTCGGCGCAGCCCGGCTCGCAGATGAGCCTGCGCGAGCGGCTCGCCCTGCATGGCTGGGACGGCGTCACCCTGCTCGCGCTGCCTGCCGCCGGCTTCGTCGCGCTGCTGTTCGTCTATCCGTTCCTCTACGGGCTGGTGCTGTCGTTCACGCCCAAGCAGGGCGGCCTGTTCGCCAACTACACCAGGTTCTTCGGCGACTCGTTCCTGTACGATACGGTGTGGGCCACGCTGCGGCTGGCGGTGCCGGTGACGGTGCTCAACCTGCTGCTGGCGGTGCCGGTCGCGCTGCGGGTGCGGCGGATGCGGCGGCAGCGTTGGCTCACTACGCTGCTCGTGGTGCCGATCACGCTCGGCACGGTGCTGGTGGCGCAGGGGTTGCTGAACTACCTGGGACCGCAGGGCTGGTTCAACCGGACGCTGATGTGGATCGGGCTGATCGACGCACCGGTTCGGCTGGTGCACAACTACTGGGGCGTGTTCGCGAGCCTGCTCATCACCGGCTTCCCCTTCACCTTCCTGCTGACGCTCGGCTACGTCACCGGCGTCGATCCGCAGTTGGAGCAAGCGGCTGCGACGCTCGGCGCCGGGTCGCGGGCGCGGTTCCGCGAGGTGCTGCTGCCGCTGCTGCTGCCGGGTTTCCTCGTGGCGTTCAGCCTCAGCTTCGTGCAGGCGTTCTCGGTGTTCCCGTCCGCCGTGCTGCTCGGCGCGCCGGCAGGGCCGACGCGGGTGATCTCGATCGCGGCCTACACGGCGGCGTTCGAGGAGTATGATTACAGCCTCGCCTCGGCCATCGCGATGATCATGGCTGCGGTGCAGCTCGCGGTGGTAGCCGCCGTGCTGGCCTTGCGCGGGCTGGTCTATAGCGGCCCGGCGGGCGGCGGCAAGGGATGAGCGCGCGGCCCTCGATGCCGGTGGGCGAGCAGCTCTGGGCGGCGGCGGTCTGGCTGCTCGTCGGCTTCTTCCTGCTCAACCTCGCCGGCATCGTCGCGGCCGTGATCACCAGTTCGTTCGCCGGCCGCTGGCTGCGCTCCTGGCTACCCGCCAGTTGGACGACCCGGTGGTACGCGGCGGCCTGGTCGGAATTCCAGCTCGGCGACGTGCTGCTCACGACCGCGCAGGTGGCGTTGCTCGTCGTGCTGCTCGCGGACCTGCTGGGCGTGCCGGCCGCCTATGCGCTGGCGCGGCGGGATTTCCCGGGCAAGCGGGCCATCAACCTGCTGCTGCTGCTGCCCATGCTGGTGCCGCCGATCACCTTCGGCATCCCGCTCGCCACCGTGCTCTACCAGGTCGGCCTCGGCGGCACGCTGGCAGGCGTGGTCGTGGCCAACCTGGTGCCCACGGTGCCGTTCGTCGTGCTGGTGATGGTGCCGTTCATCGAGCAGGTGGACCCAAGGCTGGAGGCAGCCGCGCGCGTGCTGGGGGCGAGCACGCCGCGGCTGTTCGTGCATGTGCTGCTGCCGCTGCTGGCGCCGGGCGTGCTCGCGGCGCTGCTGCTCGTGCTGGTGCGCACGCTGGGCATGTTCGAGCTGACGTTCCTGACCGCCGGGCCGACCAGCCAGACGCTGGTGGTCGCGCTGTACTACGCGGTGTTCGCCGCCGGCGTGCGCGCGACGCAGAGCATCGACGCAATGGCGGTGGTCTACATGGGCGCGAGCTTGGTGTGGCTGCTGATCGCGCTGCGCTTCGTCAGCCCCACCCAGATCGTCACCCGCGCCAAGCAGGCGCGGACCGCTTAGCGACGGATTGGCTGCTCAGCGCGGCTTCTGCCGGCCGACCTGCTCGTCCCAGCGGCGGAAGGCCAGCACCATCTGCTCGGGCTTCAGCGGCAGCTCGATCGGGTTGTTGGCGATAAGCCCGGCGTATTCCGGCCGGCCGAACTCCTCGATCACCTTGCGGCTCTGCTCCGGCGCCATGGCCAACGTCACGCCCTTCACCGCCGGACCGGGGTAAAGATAGCCCTCGTCATAGGCGTAGGCCTGCATCTCGGGCTTCAGCACAAAGGCCATGATGTCCAGCACCACGGCCAGGCGGTCCGGCGGCAGGCCCTTGGGCGTCACCATGTAGAAGGCGTCGGACACCCAGTGGAAGCCCTGCAGCGTGGCGATGGCGGCGGATTTCGGCACGATGCCCAGGGCGCGCGGGTTGACGTCCCAGCCCGTGGTGGTGACGATGATGTCGCGTGATCCTTCGCCCAGCTCCTTCATGGTCGCGCCGGTGCCGGCAGGGTAATACTCGATGTATTGGCCGAGTTCCTGCAGATAGGCCCAGGTCCTGTCCCAGCCATTGATCGGATCGGCCGGGTCCTTGTCGCCCAGCAGATAGGGCAGGCCCATCATGAAGGTCCGGCCGGGGCCGGAATTGGTCGGGCGGGCATACAGGAAGCGGCCGGGATGCGCCTTGGCCCAGGCCAGCAGCGCCTCCGCAGTGCCGGGCACGTCGCGCACCCGCTCGGGCGCATATTCCAGCAGCGGGCCGGAGGGGTAGTAGCTGCACACCACGCCGTAGCCCGCACCCTGGGCACGGTGCAGGTTCAGCGCCGCCGGCTCGTAGTTCTCCTCGATGTTGGGGAACTTGTCGGCGAACTCGGGCAGGAGCTTCTGCCACAGCCCCAAGGCGAGACCGGCGGCAAGTCCGTCGCTGCCGGTCAGGACCAGATCGAGGTCGGAGCGGCCGGCATCCTGCTGCGCCTTGATCTTGCCGGCCAGCTCCGGCGCCGGCGCCTTCACGAAGGCGATGCGGGACACCAGGTCGCGGTGGGCCGCGCGGTAGTCCTCGAAGGCCGGCTGCATCAGCGCCAGGGCGCCGCCAACGTCGATGACGCTGATGGTCACGGGCGAGCGCGGCAGCGGCGGGCTGGCGGCGCGGCCGGGCGTGGCAGCCGCGACAGCGGCCGCAGCCAGACCACCGACGACGGCCCGGCGAGGCACGAAGGGATCACGCGTCACGGCAACTCTCCTAAAGGTTAGGTGGGCTGGCAGGGTCTGGCGCGGCGAAGCGCCGCTCGACGGCGTCGACACGAATATGGCTGAGATAGAGCCCATCCGACCAGGTCGCAGCACTCTCGGGCAGGGTGATGCCGTGGGCGGCGAGGGCGGGCGCGAGCAGGGCGGCGGGGGCGGCGGAGGCCATGGCGACCGCCTCGTCCGGCGAGGCGATGCCCCAGTCCACGAGGTTGCGCAGCGCCGCGTCGAGGCAGAGCGACGACCCCGCAAGGGAGCGTCCGCCGGGTACGCGCACCGAGCCGTCGGCGCTGCGCTCCACCGTCATGCCGGCGAAGGGATAGAAGCCGGGCGGCGCCGCGGCGGCGGAAACGGCGTCGGTGACCAGGATGGCGCGACCCGGCCCCTTGGCGCGGATCATCGCCTTCAGCGCCGGGGGCGGCAGGTGGATGCCGTCGGCGATGAAGCTCGCCGCCAGCCGGTCCTCGGCGAGCTGCGCAAAGACGGGGTTGGCCAGCTTGGGCAGGGTCTGCGGCAGCCCGTTGCCGAGATGGGTGGAGAGCGTGGCGCCCGCCGCCGCCGCCCGTTCCGCCTGGGCGAAGGACACGGCGCTGTGGCCGATCGCCACCAGCATGCCGGCGGCGCGTGCCGCCCGGATGCAGGCCTCCGCGCCCTCCAGCTCCGGCGCCAGGGTGAGCAGCAGGATCGGGCGGGACAGCCCGGCTTGCAGGCTCCGCACCAGCCCGTAGTCGGGGCGGATCATCGCCGCTGGCGGATGGCAGCCGGCATAGCCCTCGGCCGGGTTCAGGAAGGGGCCTTCCAGGTGATAGCCCGGACACATCAGCGGCCCCAGGCGGCTGGCCGAGACCGCCGCGTCCAGCGCAGCCAGGCGGGCGCGCAGCGCCTCGGGCGAGGCAGTGATGATCGTGGGCAGGCAGCAGGCGACGCCGGTGGCCAGCATCGCCTCCAGCGCCCGGTCCACCCCCTCCGCCGTGAGGGGCGGGCCGTCTGCCGCGGCGTTGAAGTCGATCCCGGCGAAGCCGTTGACCTGCAGGTCGACCAGCCCTGCGGAGATCATGCGCCCGCCTGCTGCGGGCCGAGGAGAGAGGCGGCAGACGGATCGAGGAGCAGCACCGCATCGGCGTGGCGCTGCAGGATGGAGGCCGGATGCAGCGGCGTGACAGGGCCGTCCACCGCATCGCGCACGGCTTGCGCCTTGCGCGCGTCCGGCACGGGCAGCACGATCAGGCGGCTTCGCATGATCTGCCGGATGCTCATGGAGATGGCGCGCGCCGGCACCGCCTCCAGGCTGGGGAACCAGCCTTCATTGAGCTGCTGCCGGCGGCAGGCTTCGTCCAGCTCCACCACGATATAGGGCTGCTCGGTCTCGAAATCGGCCGGCGGGTCGTTAAAGGCCAGATGGCAGTTCTCGCCGATGCCGGCGAAGCAGACATCGACCCGGCGTCCCGCGATCAACTCGCCGAGCCGGCCGGCCTCGGCCTGCAGGTCGCCGGCATCGCCGTTCACCGGAACGAAGCGCACGCGGCCGCCGAGCGGGGCGACGAAGCGTTCCTGTAGGTAGCGTCGGAAACTCGCCGGATGGCTCTCCGGCAGGCCGGCATATTCATCCAGGTGGAAGGCCGTGACGCACGACCAATCGATGCCGGGCGCCGCGACCAGGTGCTGCAGCATCTCGAACTGGCTGACGCCGGTGGCGACGATGATCGTGGTTTCGCCCCACGCGGCCAAGGCGTCGCGGATGGCCTGGGCTCCGAGCGAGGCGGCGGCAGCGCCGAGCGCACTCCTGTCAGGACAAATCCGAACGCTGAGCATGCCAGTCCCGCCTCCGTGTCTTGATCCCGTTCGCACCCGGCCCTCCTCACGCGGGCGGGCCAGAGTAGGCAAACTACCCCCGCCCATTGCAGCCGAACACAACCTCCGCTCTGTCCGCGACGTTACCATCCTGACGCGTCGCCGACGAAGCCGTGACATCTCCATAACCCACGAAGGTCTTGCCCTTGAGCACAGTCGATCTCAACCGCGCCAACCTCTCCCGGCTGCGCGCGCCGGTCCGCGTCCCGGCCTACGACGTGGCTCGGGTCGCGCCCGGCATCGTCCATCTCGGCCTCGGCGGATTCCACCGGGCGCACATGGCCCGCTACACGCATGCCTTGATGGAGCGGCGCCCCGACGCCCTCGCCTTCGGCATCATCGGCGCTGGGCTGCGGTCGGCGGATGCGGCGATGTTCGACAGCCTGGCGCCGCAGGACGGCCTGTATACCCTCATCGAGCGCAGCGGCACGGACGAGGCCGTCACTGTTATCGGCTCCCTCGCCGGCCTGGCCTACGCGGGCGAGGACACGGCCGCGCTGCTGGACGCCATCGCGGAGCCGCGCATCCGCATCGTCAGCCTGACCGTCACCGAGAACGGCTACTGCCTGAACCCGGCCACCAAGCGGCTCGACCCCGAGCACCCCTTGATTCGCCGCGACCTGGCCGACCCGGCACGGCCGGCCAGCGCCATCGGCGTGGTGGTGGAGTCGCTGCGCCGCCGGCGGGATGCCGGGCAGGCCGCGTTCACCGCGCTGAGCTGCGACAACATCCAGCACAACGGCGCCGTGCTGCGCGACGCCGTGCTGGCGCTGGCCCGCCTGCGCGACCCGGCGCTCGCCGCCTGGATCGAGGCGAACGCCACCTTTCCCAACACCATGGTCGATCGCATCACCCCCGTGACGGCGCCGGAGGACATTGCCTACCTCGCGGAGCGCTACGGCGTCGGGGACCGCTGGCCGGTGGTGTGCGAGAGCTTCACGCAGTGGATCATCGAGGACTGCTTCGTGGCGGGACGCCCGGCCTGGGAGG